>JAOULS010000075.1 GCA_029881895.1 Cyclobacteriaceae bacterium
AGCAAATACTGGCGATTCAGGATTAGAAGATCTGTAAAATGTGCCAATCATTGGAGATTTCACCTCGATATAATTATTGCTTTGGGCTGGAGCGATAGCTTCAGCAGAAGCTGGAATATTTTGGGGGCTAGCTACTGGTGCGACAGCCGCAGGAGCTTGAAGCATAGGAGCAGCACTTTCAACTACATGTTTGGTTATGTCAGCTTCTCTTTTTACGGAAAGCTTTAATTCCTCAGTCTCTATATTTACTTCATTCAAACCAGTTTGTGAAATAAATTCTATTAAATCTCTAATTTCTTTCGTTTTCATAATATATAAAGTCGTTTGATTTTTTTTAATTAAGAAGGTAATTATTTTACGCGTTCAGCATATGTCCCAGTTCGGGTGTCTACTTTTATTTTTTCATCTTGGTTGATAAATAAAGGCACTTGTATTTCAGCACCTGTATCTACAGTAGCAGGTTTTGTTGCGTTTGTGGCAGTATCTCCTTTTATACCTGGTTCGGTATAAGTTACTGTCATCTCAACAAAAGGAGGCAATTCACAAGTTAGTGCTTTTTCAGTTTCGGCATGGAAAAGAATTTCCACCTCTTGACCATCCTTCAAGAATCGTGATGCTTCAATGATATCTTCTTGAAAGAATACTTGTTCAAAAGTAGAACTGTCCATAAAATGATATCCCATATCATCTTTATATAGAAATTGATGTGCTCTTCTTTCAATACGTGCTGTTGTTACTTTTACTCCAGCAGTAAATGTATTGTCAATTACTTTTCCAGTAGTTAGACTTTTAAGTTTTGTTCTTACAAATGCAGGGCCTTTTCCTGGTTTTACATGTTGAAACTCAACAATGGTAAAAAGGTCATGATTATATTCTAGACAAAGTCCGTTTTTAAAATCAGAAGTAGTTGCCATTTGTTTTAGTTTTGTAGTGGTTGTAAAAATATAAAATTATTTGGGATCATATGCCCATTTTATGTAGATAGATCCCCAAGTAAATCCGCCTCCAAAAGCGGCAAGTACCAAGTTGTCTCCTTTTTTAAATTTTGATTCAAAATCAGACAATAATAAAGGAATTGTTCCAGAAGTAGTATTCCCATATCGTTCAATATTCATCAATACTTTTTCATCTCCAATACCCATTCTATTAGAAGTGGCATCAATAATTCTTTTATTTGCTTGATGTGCTACCAAATAAGAAACATCATCACTAGATAAATTATTGCGTTCCATTATTTTAGCTGCGTAGTCAGCCATATTGGTAACTGCAAATTTAAAAACAGCTGCTCCTATTTGTCGGGCATAATGTAATTTATTATCTATTGTTTCGTGTGAGGCGGGTAATCGGCTTCCTCCCGCTTGTTGGTTTAAATACTGCTCGCCTTTCCCATCACTTTTATGAATAAAATCAATAATTCCATTTTCATCTTCAGATGGTTCCAACAAAACAGCTCCTCCACCATCTCCAAATATAATACAGGTAGTCCTGTCAGTGTAATCAATAATGGAAGACATTTTATCCACACCAATAACAATTACCTTTTTGTATCGTCCAGTTTCAATGTGTTGAGCTCCTGTAGTAAGGGCGTAAATAAACCCGGAGCAAGCAGCCCCTAAGTCAAATCCATATGCGTTTATGGCACCTACTTCAGCAGCTATAATATTTGCTGTAGCGGGAAAAACCAAGTCAGGAGTTATTGTAGCACATATTATTAAGTCGATATCTTCTGGGTTGGTGTTCGTTTTCTCAAGTAACTCTTTTACTGCTGCAACAGCCATTACGGAAGACCCTTTGTTTTCTCCTTTTAATATTCTACGCTCTTTTATTCCTGTTCGGCTAGTAATCCACTCATCATTAGTATCAACCATCGTTTCGAGTTCGGTATTTGTAAGAACATAGTCAGGAACGTATCCACTTACACCTGTGATGGCTGCTTTTTTTAGGTTCATCATGTGATGTTTATTTTCGAGTTAAAAATTGAAAGACATGCAATTTTATCTTGCGCTGAAGTTGAGATAGGTATAAAAAAATCTTTGGCATATCTAATTGAACCTTTTGTATAGGTTAATTTGAAATCACCAAAGATAATTGTTTTTAATACAAGGGGAACACTTTTTACTCTTTTTAACAAATACATTGTGAAAAAGTGAGAAATGACTTGAAAATAGTAAGATTGCATGCTTTTTTGAAACTAGAAAAGGGGGCAGATCTGCCCCCTTTTCTAGTTATGTTTGTAATATGTGTTATGCCAGTACTTCTTTTTCCATAACTACTTTACCTTTGTAATAAAGTTTTCCTTCATGCCAAAAAGCACGATGAGGCATGTGAAACTCTCCAGTAGTGGGGCAAATCACCAAATTTTTCGCTTCTGCTTTATAATGTGTTCTACGCTTGTCTCTTCTCGATTTAGAAATTTTTCTTTTAGGATGCGCCATTGTTATATTAATTTAAAAATTGTATTTCTTATTTTATTAGTCCTTTTAATTTATCCCAACGTGGGTCAACTTTTGTTTCATTTTTTTCTTCTTTTGAAGAATAAATTACTCCTTCATCTTCTTGATTTCTGAATTTAGGATGAATTTTTTTCATGGGTATGTCTAAGCAGATAAACTCATAAATATATTGTCCAACATTCAGTGTTTGCTCTTCTCTAGGAATTATCATGATTTCATCACTTAATTCTTCCCAATGATCTCCGTATTTGAAGAGCATGTTATTTGTGCTTTCTATATTCTCATTGTACTTCTCTAAGCTTCTGTCACACTCCAACTCAATTTCTCCCTTAATTTTGAATTGTGCTTCTATTAATGTCTCACTTTTCGTAAGTGAAACAGTTACTTCAGCTATCCCTTTTTCTACCAAACTACTTTTAAAGTGATCAAAAAAAAGATCATTCACCTCAAATTCATAGTTATGGGTAGCATAACTAAGGTTGAAAATATCAATATTATACTGTCTTAGTGCATTCAAAACCACTCCCTCTAATTCAAGAGCGCAAATTTATAAAGATAATTTTAAATAAAGAAGAGGTAAGGATATATTAGTTACTCATTTTTTATTTTTTTGAATAGAATTTGTGGTGTTAATTTCTAATTCTTGTCTATTCTTCACGATATCTAATGCCTGATATATGGCCGCTCGAAGTGACGTTTCATTAGCTGAATTTTTACCAGCAATATTAAATGCTGTTCCATGATCTGGCGATGTTCTCACTACAGAAAGCCCTGCGGTGAAATTCACACCTGTGTCAAATGCCAATGTTTTAAATGGTATCAATCCTTGATCGTGATACATAGCTAATATGCCATCGTATTTTTTATATTGCTCCGTACCAAAAAATCCATCCGAAGGAAATGGGCCGTAGATTAAGTTTCCTTTGTTTTTTATATCAGCAATAGCAGGTATAATACTGTCATTTTCTTCAGAACCTATTAATCCTTCTTCGCCTGCATGAGGGTTTAGTCCTAAAACAGCTATTTTAGGCTTGCTAATGCCAAAATCAATTTTGAGACTTTTTAATAAAACGGAAATCTTATTTTTTATTAATTCTTTTGTTAGTAAACCACTTACTTTACTAATGGGAATGTGTCCTGTTGCCACCCCGACCCTTAGATTATCGGATGATAATAACATTAGACTGTTTTTTGCTTCGAATTCCTGAGCGAAGTACTCGGTGTGACCTGCAAATTTGAATGTTTCGTTTTGAATGTTTTTTTTATCAATGGGAGCTGTTACAATTGCATCAATAGCCCTTGATTTTAAATCTTCGGTTGCTTTTTGTATAGCCAGAAATGCTGATTTTCCTGATTTTTCGGTAGGGATACCAGGCGTAATGTCGATAACATCTTCCCAGCAATTTACTACATTTATTTTTTTTGAAAAAAAGTGGTCTCCCTCTTTCACTTGGCTATAGTTAAACTCTTTGTTCTCCATTAATTTCTTGTAAAAAGACAACGTTTTTGTAGAACCATATATTATTGGTGTACAATGAGAAAGAATACGGTTGTCACTAAGTGTTTTAATTATCACTTCTGGACCAATTCCATTTATATCTCCAATTGTTATTCCTATTTTTGGTTTTTGAATTCGAGTACTCATTTTTTAGGTGTATTGATTTTAATAATATATTCATGCAATATAATTTTTTAGAATTGGAATACACCTATCAAAAATGAAATGTGGTACTTATAAAGTAAATTAATCGTTAGATCATTCAAGAATGAAGTTTGTAAAAGCAAAAAAACATTTAGGACAACATTTTTTAAATGATGATCAAATTGCAAAAGACATAGTAGGAGGTCTTTCTAGTAATGCATTAGAAGGGAGTGTCCTTGAAATAGGGCCAGGTATGGGAGTCCTTACAAAACATCTTCTAAAAAAAACCAATAATCTTTCAGTTGTTGAGATTGATACGGAATCTATTAGCTATTTGAGTCATAATTTTCCAGAATTAGAAAATCGAATTATTGAAGGAGATTTTTTAAAAATGAACTTGAAACAGGGATTTGGTGATCAATTCTCGATAATTGGTAATTTTCCTTATAATATTTCATCGCAAATATTTTTTAAAATTCTGGATTACAAAGATCATGTTACTGAGGTAGTAGGGATGTTACAGAAGGAAGTTGCTGAACGAATTGTTTCTTCACCAGGTAATAAAACCTATGGAATACTTAGCGTTTTATTACAAGTGTATTTTGATGTAGAGTATCTTTTTACGGTAGAGCCTGAAGTATTCATACCGCCTCCAAAAGTACGGTCGGGAGTTATTAGGATAAAAAGAAATGACGTGAATGTCCTTAAATGTGATGAGAAGTTGTTCAAACAAATTGTAAAGCAAGGTTTTCAAAACAGAAGAAAAACATTGCGCAACGCTTTAAAACCTCTAAATTTAACCGATGAAGTGAAATCCCTTGAAATATTAAATAAAAGAGCAGAGCAACTTTCAGTATCAGATTTCGAATACTTAACCTTACAAATACAACACTAGTGGAGGAAGACGTGCAATTTGAACTAACAAAAGAATTCCTGGAGAAATTTAGACAGGGAATAGTGTCTCAAAATACAGATTTCATTATTTCTTCGTTAGAAAATATTCCAGCAGCAGACATTACACTACTTTTACACAATTTTAATGCTGATGAATCAAAGTACGTGATAGACCAGCTAGATGTGGTGATTGGTGCTGAAATTATTATTGATTTAGATGAAGATGTAAGAGAACGGTTTATAAGTGAATTTTCATCATCAGAAATAGCCAAATTTGTAAATACACTAGATTCGGATGACGCAGTTGATTTATTAAGCGGACTGCCTTTAAAAGAAAGGGAAGAAGTATTAGCTGAAATTGATGACTCTGAAAAGGAAGCACATATCTTAGACCTATTGAGATATGACGATGATTCAGCAGGGGGGCTAATGGCCAAAGAGCTAATAAAAGCAAATGTAAATTGGAATGTTGTTCAATGTATTGAGGAAATTAGAAGGCAAGGGGAGAAAGTTAGTAAAATTCACGCTGTTTATGTTGTGGATAACAATGACACATTACTTGGGAGGGTTTCTTTAAGAAGAATAATTTTGTCTGAGGACAATGTGAAGATAGCGGATATCTATGAAGATAATGTCGTGTCAGTTGAAACTTTTGTAGATGATGAAGAAGTAGCAAGTATGATGCAAAGGTATAACCTAGAAGCAGTACCAGTAGTGAATGTACATGGTAAGTTGTTAGGCAGGATAACGATAGATGACATTGTTGATGTTATTACAGAAACCGCTGAAGAGGAGAGGCAACTTATGACGGGTATAAGTGCAGATGTAGAAGAAAAAGATAGTGTATGGATGCTAACTAAAGCTAGATTGCCTTGGTTAGTTATAGGAATAGTTGGGGGGTTGGTAAGTGCAGAGTTTATTAAATTTTTCGAAGAAGATCTTGCTCGAATAGTTGCCATAGCCTTTTTTATCCCATTGATTCAGGCTACCGGAGGTAATGTAGGCATACAGTCTTCTTCAATTGTAGTACAAAGTTTGGCAAGCCCATCGGTCTTTGAACATGGGATGACAAAAAGATTGTTCAAAGTACTTTTAGTATCACTTCTGAATGGTGTGGTATTGGCACTTCTTGTTTTTGGGTCTAATTTGTTGTTTGGAGGTACAGCAAATCTCTCAATAGTAGTGTCTATAGCTTTATTTTCTGTAGTAGTTATCGCATCGTTAGTAGGCACTATTACTCCTTTAATATTGGACAAATTTGAGATAAATCCAGCCTTGGCATCTGGGCCATTTATAACAACGACTAATGATATTATAGGTCTTGCCATTTATTTTTTCGTAATTCACTTATTGTTATAAGATAATGGATCATAAATATAAGTGCTTAATAGTAGATGATATGCATCCTAGCATTGAAAAAATGCTCAGAGATATTGGCGTTGTCCCTCATTTTCATCCTAATATTACCCGAAGTGGGATAATTGATATAATTGCCGAATTTGATATCCTATTTATTAGAAGTAAGACGAAGGTAGATAGTGAATTGTTAAACCATGCTGATAATCTTAAGATAATTGGAAGAGCAGGCGCAGGTATCGACAATCTAGAAATTGATTGGATTGAAAGTAAAGGCATTAGGATGATTAATGCTCCGGAAGGAAATATGGATGCATTAGCCGAACACACAATGGGACTACTTCTAGCTTTACTGAATAATATAAGTAGAGCAGATAAAGAAGTGAGCAATAAAATTTGGGATAGAGAAGGAAATAGAGGGGTGGAATTAAGTGATAAAACGGTTGGTATTATTGGATATGGAAATATGGGGAAGTCACTTGTAAGGCGTCTGAAAGCCTTTCAATGTAAGGTGCTTATTTATGATAAGTACATTAAAGACTATGAATATGGACATCAACAAAAAGCTTCGCTTTCGGAAATTTTTGAAAAATGTGATATCGTGAGTATTCACGTGTCTCTCACGGATGAAACCAAAGGATTGATAAATGATAATTTCTTGAATAGCTTTACAAAAAACATTTATTTAGTAAACACCGCAAGAGGAGAAGTGGCAGAAAATAGTGCTATTGTTAATCAATTAAAAACAGGTAAATTGTTAGGAGCTGCACTTGATGTGTTGGAAAATGAGAAAATAAATACGTTGAAAGATAAAGCGCTTCAAGATTTTGATTATTTAATAAGTACAGATAAAGTAATTCTTACCCCTCATGTTGGCGGATGGTCGGTTGAATCTTACTATAAAATAAATAAAGTGTTGGTAGATAAGTTGGAAGAAATTATTGAGAAACTGTAATTTTTTCTAGATAGTGCATCTGAAATCTATTAGATTTAAAACCTTATATTTTTCGGTTTATTATTTCATTTCTCTATATTACGAAATATAAGTTAAACACCTTTATGAAGATTAAATTGATTAAGGATAAAGTAAAACAGAAATTCGATTACATAATCGAACGACCCATACTTACTTCAGTAGTGGTGTTAATAATACTGTCATTTGTTGTAATAGGGCTGAGTTTGCCCTTTTACTTTGAAAATTTTCATCTTTTTATTGGTCAAGTACTAGCAGAAGCACATGGAATGCTTTTTGATATTGCAGTAATTGGTATATTAATTTTTTGGCTAAACAATAGTGGAGAGAAGAGACGTAGAATTAGAACTTATAAAGATGAAATAGATGATTTTCGCCTTTGGGAGTCAGAAGAAGCTGCATTTAGAACAGTAGGTAACATTAAAAGGCTAAATAGACATGATATATTCGAAATAAATTTAGTAAATAGTTTTTTATCAAAAACAAACTTGAATTATGTAAATCTTAAAGATTCTAATCTAAATACAGCAAACCTTACTAATTCTTTTTTGATTGAGACCGATTTAAGGAACACAAGACTTAATCAGACCGTTTTTGAAAATGCTAATTTAAATCAAGCGGATATGAGGGGAGCATACGCTAGTGGTGCAAATTTCAAAGATGCATATTTAATAAAAGCTAATATGGAAGGAGCATTCCTAATAAAAACTAATTTTTATAACGCATTTTTGATGGAGGCTAATTTACAAGGAAGCTATGTAACAGGAGCCGATTTCGAGAATGCAAGTTTATATAAAACAGATTTACGAGGGGCTAAAGGGCTTACAATTGAACAATTGCAAAAAGCAAAAACATTATATTTAGCTAAATTTGATGAAGACATACACCAACTATTAAAAGAAAATTCCCCTGAATTGGTTGGAGAATATATACCCGAAGAGATAGAAGTAAAGGATTAATTTTTTTTGGTATAAAAGGATATTCCTCTAGATTTGTAAACTTGAATAAATAAAACGGTTTCACTTTGAAGCCGTTATTTGTTTCTAGTAACGTGTAAAATTAAAAAATATGGGTACAGTATCATACTATACAGAAGCAGGATTAACAAAATTAAAAAATGAGCTTAACGACTTAAAAACGAGAGGTCGTACAGATATAGCGAAGCAAATTGCTGAGGCGAGAGACAAGGGAGATTTAAGTGAAAATGCAGAATACGATGCAGCTAAAGATGCACAAGGGCATTTAGAAGCTAAAATATCACAACTTGAAAACATTGTGGGCAATGCAAGAATAATTGATGAGTCTACCATTGACACTTCTAAGGTGTCGATCTTGTCTAAGGTTTCAATTAAGAATTTGAAAAATAATGCAAAAGTTACTTATACATTGGTGTCGGAAGAAGAAGCTGATTTAAGTTTAGGGAAAATCTCAATCCAATCGCCAATTGGGAAAGGCCTTTTAGGAAAAGTACCAGGTGATAAAGCGGAGATCCAAACACCAGGAGGAATAATTGAGTTCGAAATTTTAGAAATTGGATTGTAATTCATCAATTATGGAATCTATTTTCACTAAAATAATAAATCGAGAAATACCAGGTCACATCGTGGCTGAGGACGAACGGTTTATTGCTTTTTTGGATATTAATCCACTGGTGCATGGGCACACGTTAGTTATTCCCAAACAAGAAGTGGATTATATATTTGACTTAGAAGAGGATGTATTTGTAGCACTCCAGCTTTTTTCTAAAAAAGTAGCTCAAGCCGTAAAATTAGCTGTGCCATGTGTGCGAATTGGTGTTGCGGTGATTGGTTTAGAAGTACCGCATACACATATCCATTTAGTGCCACTTACTACCATGGACGATATAAATTTTAGTCGTCCAAAATTGCACCCTACACAACAGGAGTTAGAACAAGTCGCTGAAAAAATAAAATCAATGCTATAGCAGTATTTGTAATGCTATGCTGCTTAAAATTTGACTAATTTCACTTTACTCTGTTAGGATTATCGCTAATAAAAGCTTTCCAACTTTTGGTAGATGTGGAGGTGTTCCCTCCTTGGAAATGATGCGTCACAGCTACGCCTAAGGCATCAGTGGCATCGAGTAATTTGGGACTTTCCTTAAAGTGAAGTAAGGTCATTATCATTTGAGCTACTTGCTCTTTGGAGGCATTGCCATTACCTGTTACCGATTGCTTTACTTTTTTGGGAGCGTACTCTGTAATAGGTATTTCTCTAGATAAAGCTGCCGCCATTGCAACACCTTGTGCGCGCCCTAATTTCAACATCGATTGCACATTCTTGCCATAGAACGGTGCTTCTAAAGCTACCTCATCGGGATGATAGTCATCGATAAGACTTATGATACGTTCGAATATTTTTTTTAGCTTTATTTCATGGCTACTATATTTACTGAGATGAATCACACCAAATTGTATCAAACTCATTTGCTGACCTTTTACAGAAATAAGTCCATACCCCATTACACTGGTCCCAGGATCTAATCCTAAAATTATTTTTTCAGTGTTTTTTTCTATTTTAGCCACACGTGCAATTTATGAATATGCCTTCGATTAAAAAAGAGAATCCTTTTTTCATGGTAACACAAAACCAATGATTGTTTTAGAAATCACAAACCCCATTAGTATATGATTGTTGTCTATGTGGCTTGGGTGGTCTATTTGCTGTTTGTCTTTGGGCTTATTGTAGTATGGACAAGCAGTAAAGTGCCACGAAAAAAAAGTGCGTCTAAATTAGATTTTTCAATTATCATACCGATTCGTGATGAAGAGGAAAACATCACCTTACTTCTTGACGATTTGAATAAGCAAACGTATTCATTTCAAAATTTTGAAGTGATTATTGTAAATGACCATTCTACTGATCGTAGCAAACAAATTGTTTTGAAAACTGCTTGCCAGCTAAGTTGTTCTCTGAAAATAATAGATCTTGAGGAAGGTGAGGAAGGAAAAAAAGCAGCGATTACAGCAGGAATACGAGCAAGTAAATTTGACACGATAATCACAACAGATGGCGACTGCCGACTACATGAAGGTTGGGTGAATAAAATTAATAATGTTTACGATGATGGCGTAGTGTTAGTGTTTGGAGCGGTACAATATGAGCCGATAAAAAGCATATTCCATCGTTTGCAAGCGTTAGAGTTATCCGCATTAATGGCTACAGGAGCAATGACTCATTTTTTTGGTTTGCACGGAATGTGTAACGGAGCTAATTTCTCTTTTAGTAAA
>JAOULS010000003.1 GCA_029881895.1 Cyclobacteriaceae bacterium
CTTCCGATCTATTGGACTGTTTCAAACAAAGAGGATGTATCTAAAAAGAAAGTGATTACAGATGAAAAGCCTACGTTAGAGCTTGATGTAGAGGTTGCTGAACCAGAACAAGTAGAAGAACAACCAGAGTTAGAGCTTGAAACTGTGTCAACTGAAGAAAAAACGGTTATCTCACAAGAGAATTATGACCCTACTTTAGACTTGGGGTCATATCAATATCCTTTATTGAGTTTGTTGGACGATCACAAATCAGGAAAGGCACAGGTGAGTAAAGAAGAGTTAGAACAAAATAAGGACAAAATTGTAGAAACACTTATTAATTTTAAAATTGGTATTTCAAGCATAAAAGCTACTATTGGCCCAACGGTTACGTTGTACGAAATAGTTCCAGAGGCGGGGGTAAAAATATCTAAGATTAAAAATTTAGAGGACGATATAGCACTGAGTTTGGCTGCGTTAGGGATTAGAATTATAGCTCCCATACCTGGAAAAGGCACCATAGGTATAGAAGTGCCTAATAAAAATCGTGAAATGGTAGGGATGCGTTCTGTGATGAGTGTAGATAGGTTTATGAATTCAACTAAGGAACTACCTGTTGCTATCGGAAAAACAATTTCGAACGAAGTTTTTGTTTTAGATTTAGCAAAAATGCCTCATATATTAATGGCAGGAGCAACTGGGCAAGGAAAATCTGTAGGGTTGAATGCCTTATTGGTGTCATTACTATATAAAAAGCATCCATCACAACTAAAATTTATATTAGTTGACCCTAAAAAAGTTGAACTGTCTCTTTTTAGTAAAATTGAAAGACATTTTTTGGCGATGCTTCCAGATGGAGAAGAAGCGATTATTACGGATACAAAAAAAGTAGTAAATACGTTGAACTCCCTTTGTATTGAAATGGATCAACGCTATGACTTACTGAAAGATGCTGGCGCTAGAAATTTGAAAGAATATAACGACAAGTTTGTGAAGCGAAGGTTGAACCCTGAGAAAGGACATCGTTTTATGCCCTATATAGTATTAGTGATTGATGAACTTGCAGATTTGATGATGACTGCGGGCAAGGAAGTGGAAACTCCTATTGCACGATTGGCGCAATTAGCAAGAGCTATTGGTATTCATTTAGTTGTAGCGACACAACGACCTTCTGTAAATGTAATTACAGGGATTATAAAAGCTAATTTCCCAGCGAGACTATCATTTAAAGTAACCTCTAAAATTGATTCGAGAACGATATTAGATTCGGGAGGTGCAGACCAACTCATAGGGATGGGAGACATGTTATTTTCACAGGGATCCGATATTATACGTTTACAATGTGCCTTTGTGGATACTGATGAAGTTGAAAAAATATGTGATTATATAGGAGAGCAAAGAGGGTATGAATCGGCATATATGCTACCAGAGTTTGTTGGAGACGAAGAAGGTGGAGCAAAATCGGATGTAGATTTGTCTGACCGAGATGCACTATTTGAAGAAGCCGCAAGAGTGATTGTGTTGCATCAGCAAGGAAGTACTTCTCTTATTCAACGAAAGTTGAAATTGGGGTATAATAGAGCAGGAAGATTGATTGATCAGTTGGAAGCAGCAGGGATAGTAGGTCAGTTTGAAGGTAGTAAAGCACGAGAAGTATTAATACCCGATGAGTATAGTTTGGAACAGTTATTGAGAGACATAGATAATTAATTAGAATAAATAAAAAAAATGAAAAAATACGCTTACCTATTATTAACACTTTTTATGGGTGTTCAAGTTGTTTCTTTTGCGCAATATGACACTAAAGCAAAAGAAATTTTGGATGCCATGAGTAATAAGTATAAAAACATATCAGCTTACAAAGCGAAGTTCAGTACATCACTTGTAAACAAAATAGATGGAGTTAATGAAACCTTTAAAGGTGAAATTACCATTAAAGGAGATAAATATATTCTTTATACAGAAGAACAAACAGTAATAAATAACGGAACTACGGTCTGGACTTATTTACCAGATGTAAATGAAGTTAATATTGATGTTTATGATCCTGATGATGATGAGATTACACCCTCAAGTATTTTCGATGAATATAAAAAAGGATATAAATATATTTGGATAGAAAATACAACTCAAGAAGGTGTAGCTTGTGATGTAGTTGATCTCATTCCAAATGACACAAAAAGCAGTCAATTTTTTAAAATTAAAATGATCATTTCTAGTAAAGATAAAACACTAAAAAAATGGACGATGTTTGAAAAGTCTGGAAATCAGCATATATATATCATAAGTAATTTTAATAGTAGTATCTCAATATCTGATGCTGTATTTAAGTTTGATGAAAGTAAATTTCCTGATGTAGAGGTCGTAGATTTGAGATAGAATAAATTATAGAAAAATAATTTATCAAAATACCTCAAGGGATTTTCATTCTCTTGAGGTATTTTTGTGTTATGACACGTCAGCAACTCTTTCAACAAATCCAACTAAAAAAATCATATCTATGTGTTGGTCTCGATGCCGATATTACTAAAATCCCAAAACACCTTTTGGAAAAAGAGGATCCTATATTTGAGTTTAATAAACAAATAATAGATGCTACGAAAGAATATTGCGTAGCTTATAAGCCTAATACCGCTTTTTATGAATCGTTGGGTCCTGATGGTTGGAGGAGTTTGCAAAAAACAGTAGCATATATCCCAAAGGATATTTTCACGATAGCAGATGCAAAAAGAGGAGATATTGGAAATACATCTAGGCTATATGCAAAAGCATTTTTTGAAAACATGGACTTTGATTCAATAACAGTTGCGCCATACATGGGCGAAGATTCTGTAATGCCTTTTTTGGAATTTAATAATAAGTGGGTAATCGTATTAGCCCATACATCTAACAAAGGAAGCATGGATTTTCAACTATTTAATGATAAAGGTAAAACGCTATATCAAGAAGTGATTGAAAAAAGTCAACAATGGGCTTCTCCTGATGAGCTGATGTTTGTAGTGGGGGCTACTAGGGCTGATAAAATTGGCGAAATTAGAAAACTAGCTCCTGATAATTTTTTCTTAGTACCTGGTGTAGGTGCACAAGGGGGCGATTTGGGTGAAGTGTCAAAATATGGCATGAATAAGCAATGTGGTCTTTTAGTAAACTCTTCAAGAGGCATTATCTATGCTTCAGATAAAGAAGATTTTGCTGATACAGCAAGAGGTGAATCAAAAAAACTTCAGCAACAAATGAGTGAGTACTTGGAGATGTACCTGTAAGTTTATTAACTTATTCGTTCATTAATCCAATATGTTGTGCAGGAAACCTTTTTACATTTTATTTGGCAATATCAATATTTTGATAAACATAATTTAACTACTACTTCAGGAGTATCAGTCAATATTGTTTCTTCAGGGCATAGTAACCATGATGCAGGTCCTGATTTCGGTAACTCAAAAATTGTTATTGGCAGGATAAAATGGGCAGGTAATGTGGAAATACATATAAAATCATCGGATTGGTATGCACATCACCATGAAATAGACAAAGGGTATGATAACGTGGTGTTACATGTGGTTTGGGAGTTTGATAAGCCTGTATATCGAACAGATGGATCAGAAATTCCAACGCTAGAATTGAAAAGTAGAATTGACCCTTTATTGATAAATAACAGTGATAGATTAGTGAATAGCACTAAATCAATTCCTTGCTCTAATCAATTTCCTGCTATTAAAAATTTGAGTAAGCAATCGATGATGGATCGTGTGTTGGCGGAACGATTGCAAAGAAAAGCGAAAGAAGTGATGGAGGTTCATGAAAGAACCAATGGTAATTGGGAGGAATGTGCCTATGTGTTACTTTGCAAAAATTTTGGATTTAAAACAAATGCTCAACCGTTTGAGCAGTTAGCGAGAGCTCTCCCTATAAAGGTGTTGAGAAAGCACAGCAATACGTTGTTACAGATAGAAGCACTTTTATTCGGTCAGGCAGGTTTTCTTGATAAAATAAGTAATGATTATCAGCAAGAGCTAGAATATGAATATCGCTTTCTAGCACATAAATATAAACTTGAGGAAAACAAGCTCAATAAAGAACAATGGAAATTTGCTCGTTTAAGACCTGCGAATTTCCCAACTATACGCCTCGCCCAGTTATCTGTGATCCTAAAAAACAGCACAAATTTATTTGCTAGTTTAATAGCATTAAGAAATTTTAAAGAGGTAGAGAAATTATTTAAAGAAGACCTTTCAAGTTATTGGACAAGTCATTATCAGTTTGGAGAGGAATCAGTAAAAAAAATAGCATCAATTGGGAAGTCTTCAATCGAAAATATTATTGTTAATACCATAGTTCCGTTATTAGTTGCATACGGAAAGTCGATAGATGATCAGTCGCTTGTAGATAAGGCAGTATTATTACTCGAGTCTACTGCACCCGAAAAAAATAAAATCACCCGAAATTGGGACGTTTTAGGTGAAAAAGCTATGTCAGCATATTCTTCTCAAGCTCAAATAGAATTGTTCAATAACTATTGCTTACAAAAGAAGTGCCTTAAATGTGTCATTGGTTTACAGATTTTGAAAAAAAAAGCAATAATGTGAAATGATGATTTATATTATTCATGCTGTTATTCTTGGAAGTGTTATCTATTGGAGCTATAAGAA
The DNA here is from genome assembly GCA_029881895.1 of Cyclobacteriaceae bacterium. GTDB lineage: Bacteria > Bacteroidota > Bacteroidia > Cytophagales > Cyclobacteriaceae > JAOUKH01. The sequence goes on from JAOULS010000003.1 coordinate 4,629, forward strand.
GCCAAATAGTAGTGAACTGTCGGGCTTCTTTTTCCCCGCAATGCTATTTAAAATTGTAGCGGGCTTAGGTGTAGGAGTACTTTATTTTTTTTATTATGAAATTGGTGATACAATACTTTATTTCGAAGATGCCAAAAAGGTAAGTGAAGTATTTTACAGTAGTTGGGTGAATTATTTTCGATTTCTTTTCGGCTACGATTCTATGGAACTGAATTATATTGATAATTATAGGGCTTTATTATTTGTGAAGTTGATTAGCCCAATAGTTATATTCACACAAAACAATTATTGGATTACTTCAGTATATTTATCCCTAATGAGTTTTTATACTTGTTGGTATTTAGTGTTAAACATTAATAAATATTATCATCAGGTTATTACTGGTGGAGTAGTAGCATTTTTGTTTTTCCCTTCCATTGTTTTTTGGTCTTCAGGAGTGTTAAAAGAAACTATTTCTATGTCCATTATTGTTGTGTTGTCAGTTTTTTTTATTCAGATAGTAAATGATGAATTTAAACTTCCTGTCAGGAAAGTTGTTCTTGCTTTATTGTTGGTGTTTCTCCTTTTCCAATTAAAATACTACTATGCAGCAATTTTTTTAATTGCAACCTTACCAACGTTAATTTTTAAGCTCTTTTCTAAATATTTTAAAATTAAAAATACTGTTTTTATTTGGTTGATGCTATTGTTATGTTTCACAGTAGGAGTTTCATATCTTCATCCTAATTTAAGCTTACAACGTGTTATGGATGTTGTAATAGCTAACAACAAGCTGTACAATCAACATGTTGATTTATCAAAAACGATATATTATTACAATTTAGAGAATACTTTAATTAGTATTTTTATTAATGCACCTTTGGCATTAGTATCTGCACTTTTTCGTCCTTTTGTTTTTGAAGTGGGGAGTGTTTTGCAATTTATGTTAGGGGTAGAAAATGTTTTTCTTGTTGCTCTATTTTTAGTATTTCCCTTTCGGAAAATAAAAATAAAAAAAAATGAATGGCCAGTTATATTAACATGTTTCACCTATATCATTGTTCTGGCAGTACTTTTAGCTTTATCAACTCCAAATTTCGGAACGCTATCAAGGTATAGGATTAGTTTTTTGCCATTCTTAGTTGTTTTGTTAAGCTACAATAATCCACTATTAATTAAGTTTTTTGGTTTGATGGTTAAAATCGATGTTCGAAAAACGTAAATAAATTTTGTAACTTTGCCCTTTAAAAATAACCTATGGATAACCCAGTAATAATTTTAGGTGCTAATGGCTTGGGAAAAGCCGCAAAAGAAATTTTCGAAAGTCATGAAATAGTGATTTTTGGATTTTTAGATGATAATAAATCATTGCATAATGCCGAGATCGGAGATGTGTCAGTATTAGGAAGTACTACTGATGATGGTTATCTGAAATATATTGGCAAAAAATGTCAGGCATTTGTTGCAGAGGACAATAATACTGCTCGGAAATCAATGGTAAAGGTATTGAATGATCGAAGAAAAGTAATGCCAGTCAATGCTATTCATAGTCAGGCTTATATTTCATCCTCAGCACATATTGGACATGGTAATTTTATTAATGCAGGAGTTACTATTGGTGCAAATGCTAAAATAGAAAGCCATTGTCTTTTACATGCTAATTCAGTAATTGATTTTGATGTAGAGATTGGTGAGTATGTTCAAATAGGAGCAGGATCAATTATTGGCAGTAGTGCTAAGATTGAAAGTGAAGTGTTTATTGGTTCTGGTGCAACAATAGTTTCTGGTGTTACCATTGAAAAAGGGGCAAGAATAGGAGCAGGTTCAGTCGTAATCTCTGATGTATCCAAAGGTGACACTGTATTTGGCAACCCTGCGCAACCTATTAAAAAGTAGTTGCCATCGACATCAGATGATCGTTTTTCAGAAATTAATAAACGCTCTGTATGAAAATAGGAGGAAGTTATGAAGAATTATTACATTTTATTGTATTACTGCTACACGAAGATTGAGGATCCTGAATTGTTTAAGGAAGAGCATCATCAATTTTGTTTGGATAACAATATTCTAGGACGAATAATTATCGCTTCCGAAGGTCTAAATGGAACAGTTTCAGGGCTTAAAGAAGATTGTGAGAAATACATGGCTCATGTAAAGGCTGACGCTAGGTTCGATAAATTGGAGTTTAAAATTGAGGAACATGATGAACATGGTTTTAAAAAACTTCATGTACGCATAAAACCCGAAATTGTTCACTCAGGATTTAGTTATGTAGACCCCACTAAAAAAACAGGCATACATTTAGAACCTCATCAGTTTAAAGCCATGAAAGACGATGAAGATGTGGTGGTTTTAGATTGTAGGTCAAGTTATGAGTATAATCTAGGAAAGTTCAACAATGCTGAGACAATGGAAATTGATAATTTTCGTGATATCCCAGCACATATAGATGAACTGAAAGAGAAGTATAAAGGAAAAAAAATAGTCACCTATTGTACAGGTGGCATTAAGTGTGAAAAGGCGAGTGCCTATCTGCTAGATCAAGGGTTTGAAAATGTGTATCAGCTTCATGGTGGAATTATTAAATATGGAACTGAACAAGGAGGAGAGGATTTTGACGGAAAATGTTATGTCTTTGATAATAGAATTGGTGCAGATATAAATAAAGTGAATCCAGTAGTGGTTTCAGAGTGTCACATTTGTCACACTAAATCGGATAGAATGGTGAACTGTTGTAACCCTAGTTGTAATATTCATGTTGCTATATGTGAATCCTGTGGTTGGGAGTTAGATGGAGCTTGCTCGGTTGAATGCCAATCGAATGAAAATAGAAGACCCTACGATGGTACTGGGTATTATCAAAAGAATACGAATGGTTATAACCCATATATTGGCTTCTATAGAAAAAAAGATTTCCTATAGAAGGAATATCAATTCATCTTTTTCATTATATTACTAGTTAAATGTGGTAACAACATGTCTATTTCTGAAGCAGATTTGATTTTAAATAAAGATGGTAGTGTATATCACTTAAATCTTAAGCCTGAACACCTTTCAGATACTATTATTACGGTAGGCGATCCTAGCAGAGTGTATAGAGTAAGCGAGCATTTTGATCAAATTGATTTTGAAATGAATAAACGTGAGTTTATTACACATATAGGTAAATATAAAGGAAAAAAAATAACGGTAATTAGTACTGGTATGGGTACTGATAATATTGAAATTTTTCTTAATGAAATTGATGCATTGGCTAATATTGATTTGAAAACGAGAGAAATTAAATCACGAAAGAAAAAACTTAAAATTATAAGAATAGGAACTTCAGGAGCATTACAGGAAGATATCCCTTTGGGGAGTCATTTGGTTTCTGACTATGCCGTAGGGCTAGATACATTGATGTGTTTTTACAATTTACCCCAAAGTAAATACGAAAAAGACATTGCAGAGGGAATAAAGGAAACTACAGGAGTAGGGTTTACCCCCTATGTCGTTAGAGGGTCAAGAAGGTTGTTGGAGCAATTTGGTGAGGGAATGATAGTTGGGAATACGGTCACTTGTCCAGGCTTTTATGCTCCACAAGGACGAAAATTACGTCTTGAATTAAAGCATCCAAAACTAATCGAGTCATTAAATTATTTCCATAAAGATGATTTTTGGATCACAAATTTTGAAATGGAAACCGCAGGGTATTATGCTTTGGCAAAAATGATGGGACATGAAATGTTAAGTGTAAATGCGATTATTGCGAATAGAATAAAAAATAAATTTTCGAAGTCTGTTAATAAAACGGTAGACTCCTTAATTAAAAAAGTGTTGGACAGAATATGAGAATAAAAACGGGTTATTATTGTTATTTGAAAAGTTGTTACACAAAAAGTAAATGAAGGATTACGATATTTACACACTTTCAAATGGAATCAGAGTAATCCATAAACAAGTGACCCATACCAAAATAATACATTGTGGTTTTATTTTAGATGTTGGTAGCAGAGATGAAAATATTCACAATCAAGGGATAGCTCATTTTTGGGAGCACATGGCTTTTAAAGGGACGTCAAAACGCAAGGCATACCATATTATGAACCTTCTAGAATCTCACGGAGGTGAATTAAATGCATATACAACAAAGGAGAAAATAACGTTTTATGCTTCTGTATTACAGAATCATTTTGAAAAAGCTTTTGATCTACTCTCCGACATTACTTTTGATTCTATATTTCCCGAAAAACAAATTGCGAACGAAAGGCAGGTTATTCTTGAAGAAATGGCCATGTATAAGGATTCGCCAGATGATGATCTTCAAGATGAATTTGACGACTTAGTGTTTAGAAATCACCCATTAGGGATGAATATTTTAGGCGTAAAAAGTACAGTTGATAAATTTAAGAAGGATGATTTTACCACATTTATAAACCAAAATATAGATACAGAGAGGATTGTTTTTTCATGTGTTGGTAATATGTCATTTCAGACAGTAAAGAAATTAGCAGATAAATACATTGGTCATATACCTAAAATATCATCTTCTCGAAAACGAATTAGTTTTAATTCATATATACCCCAGAGTAAAGTGGTTGAGAAGAATGTGTTACAATCGTTGTGTGCCATGGGACTGCCAACTTATTCTAATAATGATGAGCGTAGATTGCCATTTTATATGCTAGTAAATATTCTTGGAGGCCCTGGTATGAACTCTAGATTAAATATGGAATTGCGCGAAAAACATGGGTTAGTATATACTGTAGATGCAAATTACTCCTCTTTTTCAGATACCGGTTTGTTTAGCATCTTTTTTGGAACAGAACCAAAACAAATGAAGAAGAGTATAGATGTTGTGAAAAAAGAATTGAAAAAATTAAGACTTACTCCATTGGGGAATAAACAAATTCATGTAGCTAAAGAACAGCTAAAAGGTCAACTAGCTATGGCCGAAGAAAACAATGTAGGACTAATGTTGGCAATTGGAAAAAGTTTAATTGATCGAGGATATATTGATTCTCTCGAATCAATTTTTAATCAAATTGATAATGTCACTTCCAAACAATTACAAGATCTTGCGAATGAAATGTTTGATGATAAATTATTTAGCTATCTAACCTATACCCCTGATTAATTATGGATTTTATTGATAAAGACTTGGTGAAATATATTGAAAGCCACACTGAGGAGGCACCAGAACTGTTATCGATGCTAGATAGAGAGACGTATGCCAATATATATATGCCAAGAATGTTGTCGGGTCATTTGCAAGGAAGAATTTTAGCAATGTTGTCAAATATGATTCAGCCAAAAGTGATTCTAGAGATAGGGACATATACGGGGTATTCAGCAATTTCATTGGCAGAGGGGTTAGCCGAAAATGGAAAAATTATCACGATTGACATTAATGAAGAACTCGAAGAATTAGTAAGGAATTATATTGCAAAAGCTAATTTGGAGAACATCATAGATTACAGAGTGGGAAATGCAATAGATGTAATTCCAACTATTGAAGATGAACTAGATTTAGTTTTTATCGATGCAGATAAAGGTAATTATTCAAATTATTTTGATTTGGTTTTCGGTAAACTTAAACGTGGAGGTTTTATAATAGCTGATAACGTGCTTTGGAGTGGGAAGGTGTTGGAAAAAAATAGAAAAAAAATAGATAAAGATACGTCTGCAATTCTTTCTTTTAATAAGAAAGTACATGATGATGTGCGAGTGGAAAATGTATTATTTCCTATAAGAGATGGATTGATGGTATTAAGAAAAAAATAATGAAAAAAATAATTTTTTTACTGCTAGGGTTTGTGTTTTGTGGGTTTTCTTTTTCACAAAGTACTGTTGAAGTGCCTTCAAGAATGATGTTTGCTGATGTCAAACTTAAAATCACAGAGAAAGGTAGAAAGGCTATTCAGGAAGAAGTAGATAGAATTACACGCAGCCCTAAATATTTCAATGCGAAGGTAAGTAAAGCGGATATTCATTTTCCATTAATAGAAGAAGCCTTTAAAGAAGAAGGGGTGTCCACAGATTTTAAATACCTCTCCTTACAAGAAAGCGCCTTAATTCCCGATGCGGTTTCTACTTCCAATGCCGTTGGATATTGGCAGTTTAAAGATTTTACTGCAATTCAAATGGGACTTCGAGTTGATAAACACATTGATGAGCGAATGAATATATACGCCTCGTCACGTGCCGCTGCTAGGTACATGAAAAAAAACAACGAGTATTTTGACAATTGGATATTTGCACTCCAAGCCTATCAGATGGGGGCAGGAGCAGCAATGAAAGTAGTTGATGAAAAATTATATGGTGCTAAGTCGATGACCATTACAGATAAGACCTATTGGTATGTGCGTACTTTTTTGGCGCATAAAATAGCTTACGAAACAGCAATAGGTAAAAATAAGCCATCACCTGAATTAATTTTATACAAGTCGGGTAAAGGAAAAACACTTCATGAAATTGCTAAAGAAACTAATTTAGATTTAGAAATAATTAGAGCGTATAATAAATGGCTAATAAAAGGAAAGGTACCATCGGATAAGGTATACGAGGTCATTTTGCCTAGTAGCGATCCTATTAAACTTGATTTATTAGCAGTAAGTAAAAATAAACCTCAAAGTATTGTAAGGAAATTACCCGATTTTGATATGGATCAATCGAATAAATTCCCTGTAATAAATGATAAAAAACAGTATTCATCAAATAGTGATTGGCGAAAAATTAATGGAATAGTTGGTGTTTTAGCTAAAGAGAAAGAAGCTATTAGAGATTTGGCGGTTAGGGGAAATTTAGATATTAGTAAGTTTTTAAAATACAATGATATTACCATAGATCATTATGTAACAAGTGAACAGGTATATTATTATAAGAAGAAACACAATAAGGCTGGGTTGTATTATCACGTAGTTCAGCCAAATGAAGATTTATGGAGCATATCTCAAAAATATGGAATTCAGCTTAGTAAGTTATTGACAAAGAACAGAATGAGAAAAGTAGAAACCGTAAAGTCTGGAAGGGTGTTATGGCTTAGGCATATTCGACCTTCTAACATTCCTATTGAGTACAAAGAGATAAAAAACAAGCCAGTGCCATTAGTAGTGACTTTACCATTAGAGAATTATGAATCAATAAAAAAATCTAATAATAATCAAGTGAAAATAGATACGCTAGAAACTAGGCTGGAAAAAAGTAATATAAATAAAGAAAAAGAAACAGTTGATCTAATTATGGTTTCTCCTAATGTAGAGAAGACCGAAAGAGTAAAACACGAAGTACGAGTAGGAGAAACACTTTATGGAATTTCTAAAACATATAATGTAGATGTTATGGATATTGTAAAATGGAATAACCTTAACCTTACCGAAGATATTAATGCCGGGCAATGGCTAACACTATATACAACAAAAGGCAGTAATACTACAATAGTAGATGATGCTGTTCAAAAATATACAGTAAAGCCAGGGGACACAATGTATAAAATAGCTAGGGAGCACAATGTTTCGGTTGAAAATATATTATATTGGAATAATAAAAAAGATCACAGAGTATCTGTTGGAGAAATACTTATGATAAAAGAAAAGAAAAACAAAGAATAAAAATGAATTTCGATTTCTATTTTTTATATTTATAGTGAATTAAATAAACGATACTTATCGAAATGTATTTGTTAATTTATTAAAGAGACTTATTTAAATACAATGGCTGATAAACCTATAGAACTAGTAATGTTAGTGGACGATAATGACACTGATAATTTTATAAGTAAACGAATAATAGAAATAACCAAATTTGCGAATGAGGTGGAAGTGAAAAATTCTGGTAAGAAAGCACTAGATTATTTAAGAGAAAACGAAAATAATGAAGAGAAGCTTCCGAACTTAATTTTTCTTGACATTAACATGCCAATTGTAGATGGATTTGTTTTCTTATATGAATTCGAAAAATTTAATGATTTAATAAAGAATAAATGCAAAGTGATTATTCTTTCAAGTTCAGATAACAAAAGAGATATTGATAAAATTGTGAATAACGATCATGTTATCAGATTTATAACAAAGCCATTAACGGAAAGTTCATTGTCTGAAATATAACCTTCGAAATAATTTATAAAAAGTAATGTTTAATAAAAAAAACCTGTCTTAAAAAGGCAGGTTTTTTTTATTAAATGAAGTTGAGAAGTGGATTATTTTGCGATAAAATCAAAAACCCAAGCACCACTAATTGCTTCAGTTCTTCCTCCTCCTGATGTGTGTGTGCCTTCAGTAAAGGTGAAACTAAGCGTCATTGCGCTTCCGTCAGCATTCATTTGTAATGTCATGGGTAATTCATTCGGACTTCCAGCCTCTCTAAGAATTTTATTCACATTGGCTGTGCCATCTGTGTTCAAGTCAAAAGCGAAAGTACCACTTCCTGGCCATGGTTGAGGAGTTCTTGTAGCTCCTGTTGAGGTATAGCTGAAGGTACTTTCTACCGTCAACACAAAGTCGGTGAATCCAGCAGTAACATCGCCTTCTCCTCCTAGGGTAACAGTACTCACACCCCACGATTTGGTTAATAATGCTTTTTGTTGCTCTTCTTCTGAAAGACCTGGCGTATCGTTAGGCTTGCAACCAACTGATAGCAATATGCTTAGTAATATCGAGGCACTTAAGAAATAACTTAATTTTTTCATCTATATTTTTTTTATAATACAACCCAGCGCAATTCGTATTTACTGAGTTTTTGAATTAGTTATATATAGTTCATACTATATGTGTAAGTATTGGTAACCAAATAAACAAAATAAAGTTGAAATTTCACATGTATTTAGAAATATTAATATGATTCTTGCAAAATTCATATTCAAAAGCTTGATTAGAAGCTACAATAATCAATTTCTCTTTATTATTTTCAACTTGATTTTTATACCAATCGATACCTTTTGCGTCTAAATTGGAAGTAGGTTCGTCTAAAAAAAGAATGGGTGTATCAGAATAAAATGCCAATACTAGCTTTAAGCGTTGTTTCATTCCCGAAGAAAAATTTCGAATTAACTTATTTTTATGTTTTTCCAAATACGCAATTTCAATTATATCTTGAATAGAATAATCGTGTTTTATTTTTTTGAATTTGAAATGAAACGTAATAAGTTCTAATAATGTAAATTCTTCAATTAAGTCGAGATAAGGAGAAGCAAGTATACTATATTGATAGATATGTTCTTCTTCAATATTCATACCATCTATGGAGTACTTTATTTGTCCCGTTGTAGGCGGAGTTACCCCCATTAGTACCTTAACAAAGGTGGATTTACCACTTCCATTGGCACCCGTTATAGCATATGAGTTGTTAGAAGATAATTCTAAATTTATGTCCTTAAAAATCCATTGACGATTATATCGTTTTCCTAAATTTTCAAGAGTGATTTTCATAAAAATTAATAAGAATAACCTTTCATGATACCCCTGTCAGAAGTTCGGACAAATTTCAATATCTCATCTCGTTCTTTAGATGGAGAAAGTTCTAGCTCTACTAAATCAATAGCCTTAGAATTATTTAGTCCTCGTAAAAAGAGATATCGATATATTTCTTGAATTTCATTGATTTTATCAGAAGAAAAACCTCTTCTTCGTAGGCCAATTGAATTTATGCCGCAATATGTTAGAGGTTCTCTTGCTGCTTTAGTATAGGGGGGAATGTCTTTTCTCACCAATGATCCGCCAGAAACCATTACATGTGCACCAATTTTCACGAATTGGTGAACGGCACTAGACCCTCCAACAATTGCATACTCATCTATGGTCACATGTCCAGCAAGTTGAACTGCATTTACAAGGATACAATTATCCCCAATCACACAATCGTGCGCTACATGAACATAAGCCATCAATAAGCAATTTTTACCTATAGTGGTTTTATAACGGTCTGTTGTACCTCTACTTATAGTCACATACTCTCTAATGACGGTGTTGTCTCCTATAAATACTTCTGTCTCCTCCCCTTCATACTTTAAATCTTGTGGAATTGCCGCAATCGAAGCCCCAGGGTAGATTTTGCAATTTTTGCCTATTCTAGCTCCTTCAAAGATAGTTACATTTGGGCCTATCCAAGTTCCTTCCTCTACAGTTACGTTCTTGTGTATTGTAGTGAAAGGTTCAATAACTACATTTCTAGCTATTTTAGCTTCTGGGTGTATATATGCTAATGGTTGGTTCATATTATCCTTTTTTTACAATACTTGCAGTCAAATAGCCTTCGCTTACTAATGTTTTTCCTACAAATGCTCGTCCGTACATTTTAGCTATTCCTCTTTTAATAGGCCCTTGCAAATAACAATCCATCACGATGGTGTCTCCTGGTAATACCATTTTTCTAAACTTGAATCCTTCAACCCCTAAAAAATAGGTCCAATAATTCTCAGGGTCAGGGACAGTATTTAACACTAATATACCGCCTACTTGTGCCATTGCTTCTATTTGAAGTACGCCTGGCATAACAGGGTTACCAGGGAAATGTCCTTGAAAAAAAGGCTCGTTAAGTGTTACATTTTTCACTCCTGTAACACGTTCTTCATCAAGATGAATGATTTTATCTACAAGCAAAAAAGGATAACGATGAGGTAGAATACTTGTTATTTTATTGATGTCATAAACAGGTGGTAAATTAATATCATATTTTGGAATGTTCTTTTTAGCCTCTTTTTGCATTATCTTTTTAATCTTTTTTGCAAAAGCAACATTGGCTGCATGCCCAGGGCGAGCTGCCAATATTTGAGCTTTAATAGGTTTTCCTACTAAGGCTAAATCACCCATAACATCAAGTAATTTATGTCTTGCTGGTTCGTTTTGATACCTTAACTCAACATTGTTTAGAATTCCTTCTTTTTTCACTTCTACTTTAGGCTTGTTGAATAGCTTTGCTAAGCTGTCTAGCTCATGTTCTTCTACTACTCTATCCACTACCACTATAGCATTATTCAAATCACCGCCTTTTACTAGGTTGTTTTTGTACAACATTTCAAGCTCATGAAGAAAACAAAAAGTTCGGCAAGAAGCTATTTCTTTTTCGAACTGACTTAAATTAGTTAGTGAAGCATGTTGACTACCTAGTACAGGAGAGTTATAATCGACCATTACAGTTACTCTGTAATCATCTAATGGAAGTGCCGCAATTTCAACATCTCTTTCAGGTTCTCTGTAAAAAATGCTTTCAGTAATTTCATAAAATTCTCTTTGAGCATTTTGTTCTTGTGTACCTGCTTCTTTTAAAATATTTACAAAAGCAGCAGAGCTACCATCCATAATGGGGGGCTCTGGGCCATCAAGTTGTATTAATACATTATCGATTTCTAAACCAACAAGTGCTGCAAGAGTATGTTCGACAGTATTTACTCTTGCTTCTCCCTGCTCTATCGTTGTCCCTCTCGAAAGATCAACCACATAATCTACATCTGCATCAACAGTAGGGTGGCCTTCAATGTCAATGCGTTGAAATTTTATACCATGATTAGGTTTTGCAGGTAAAAAAGTCATGTTTGTTTCTACCCCAGTGTGTAGACCTACTCCTGATAGAGTAACTGATTTTTTTATAGTGTGCTGTTTTATATTCATTTCTGTATGCTAAGTAATCGGCAAATTTAGTATTTTTTCTAAACCTGTCCTTATGTCTTTAATTCAAGTATAATTGATGTGTTCTATACAAATTCTATACAAATTCATGTTAAAAAATACATAATCCCATATAAGACGTGCAAATATATTAAATTAAAGAATAGATATTCATCGCATTGCCCATAATTTAAGTTGTTACTAATCTATCACCAGTTTTAGGGTTGATTCAGGTTAATTAAATACTCCTCCCAAATACCATCAAATGGAAGTTGTTTTTCTCTTGACAATAAATGTCTGTTGGCAGAGCAATTATAACTAAAGAAATAAGAAGTGATGATTTTAACATAGAATAATTAGATTCAACAACAAGATATAAATACATGTAATATTTTTTCAACTCATTTTCTAATTGTATAAAATATAAGTTATGATATCCCGCTTATTTGTTTAAATTCTGTTGGAGGTGATTCTGAAAAAGCAGAATAAACCACTATTACGCTAATCAATGTACACTTTTTTATAAAAACACAAAACCACTACCTTTAGAAGATTTCATGGTGAAATTACGAATTTAGCATTTTGTCTTCAAGTTGCCTTAATCGAGTACTTAAGTCGGGTAAATTTTTAAAAACAGCGTACGAACGGTAAAATTGTGAAAGGTTAATTGCAGGACTTCCAAATAATTTTTCCCCTTCTTTTTTTACACTTTTCCCCAAACCTGTTTGCGCACCTAGCGATGTTTTGTTGGCTACTTTTAGATGTCCTGCAACCCCACTCTGTCCTCCAAACACACAATTATCCCCTATTTCTGTGGAGCCAGCAATGGCCGAGTGAGCAGCAATAACTGTATTCTTGCCAATTTTCACATTGTGAGCTATTTGAATAAGGTTGTCTAGTTTGGTGCCATCTCCAATTATTGTAGAATCTGTTGGCATTACAGAGCAATCAATAACGGTATTACCACCAATATGTACATTGTTCCCTATTACTACATTTCCTAATTGAGGGATATTCTTATAGGTGCCGTCTTCTTGAGGTGCAAAACCGAAACCATCGCTCCCAATGATCACGCCAGAATGGAGAACACAATTGTCTCCAATTTTTGAATTAGAATATAATTTTACACCTGAGTGTAATATGGTATTGTTGCCTATTACAGAGTTATCCCCTATATAAGTGTGTGGATATATTTTCACATTTTCTCCTATCGTTACATTCTCGCCAATATATGAAAAGGCACCTCTATAAATACCTTCGCCAGTTTTTGAATTAGATCCTATGAAAGACATTTCTTCAACCCCCGATTTTTGAAAACTGATAAATGCATGATATTGTTCAAGTAGTTGAGTAAAAGCGATATAGGGGTCGTTAACTCTTATAATGGTAGTAGTAAGTTTTTCTCGAGGCGAAAAATCATTTGAAACAATTACGGCAGAAGCATTGGTAGTATATATGAGTGGTTCATATTTAGGGTTGGACAAAAAAGAAATTTGACCTTTAGAGGCGTCCTGTATGCTTGATAGCATATTGATTGTTTCTTCAGCTTCACCTTCTACTTTACCACCAAGTAAAACGGCAATTTGGGCTATTGAAAATTGCATGAATATTTAATTTTAATAATTATGTTACAAACATAGGTTTTTTGGATAACCAAGGTAATACTTTTTTACTATTTTACTAATAGCTTTTATGTTTGGTAAATCTGCAGCTTGTGCAATATCAACAACCTGACCTTTTTTCGTTAATATATTAATGGTTTGTCCACCAGAAACATAGGCTTTATTACTTACCTCTCCATGAGAAATGAAATACCGGCTTTCGCTGCGTAATACACCAAATTCTTTCACTATTTTTTCTCTAATCACCTCGATGTCATTTTTTTTAATGGGGTCATTGATCAGTTTTATTTTAAGTAATCTGCGATTTAAAAGCATATTACTTAGTAAAGAGAGTACTTTGTCATCATGATTAGCCCATAATTTTATTGCCCCTCCTATGTCGTGATCGTCCATTTTCCCAAATGATTGAAGAATATTTTTATTGTTCTGGAAATCGTTCAGGTTGAATCTGTTTTTTAGAAAGAGGCCTAATTCGGCAGAGGCAGGTAAATCATTCCCCGATTCTGCAAGTTCTTTAGCTCTATTGATAAGATTGATAAGCATGCGTTCGGCTCCAAGTGATGTTTTGTGAAGGTAGACTTGCCAATACATTAATCGTCTAGAATTCAGAAAATTTTCGATACTGTATATCCCCTTTTCTTCCACTACTATTTTGTCATCAACAACATTTAGCATCTCTACTATTCTTTCTACACCAACAGTACCTTCAGAAACGCCTGTAAAAAAACTATCTCGTTGTAAATAATCCATTCTATCTACATCTAGCTGACTAGATACTAGCTGGTGTAGAAATTTTTTAGGGTATACATTTTGAAAAATCTTTAGTGAAATGTCGAGCATCCCACTAAATTCCTCATTAAGGTGCTTCATTAATAAAAATGAAAGGCTTTCGTGTTCAACACCTTGAAGAAGGCTGTATTCTAATGCGTGAGAAAAAGGACCATGACCAATGTCATGTAAAAGAACCGCAATTAAACCTGCTTCATATTCTTTATCGGTAATGTCAACCCCTTTCCCTCTAAGTCCGTCCATTGCCTTGCCCATTAAGTGCATTGCGCCTATAGCATGTTGGAAACGTGTGTGTAGCGCTCCTGGATATACATATTCTGACACCCCTAACTGCCTTATTCTTCTTAGGCGCTGGAAGTAAGGGTGTTGTATGATGTCAAATATCAATTCACTTTGTATGGTTACAAATCCGTAAATTGGGTCGTTAAATATTTTCTTTTTATTCAAAATCTATAATAAGTTTATCGTTATTCAACACGAATTTATACGAGTATGTCGGGTTATTTAGTTAACTTCGATTCAAATAATAAACTATGCAAAGATATAATATTTTGTGGGCTGATGATGAAATTGATCTTTTAAAACCTCACATATTATTTCTCGAACAAAGAGGGTATGACATTACTCCAGTAAATAGTGGAGCAGATGCAATTGATGAATTTGAAGGAAATAATTTTGATATTGTTTTTTTAGATGAAAATATGCCAGGGATGTCGGGACTAGAAACACTTACTCAAATAAAATCACTTCGCCCAAATACTCCAGTTGTGATGATTACTAAGAGTGAAGAGGAATATATCATGGAGGAGGCTATTGGGGCTAAGATTTCTGATTATTTGATAAAACCATTAAACCCAAATCAAATATTAATTTCAGTAAAAAAAATATTAGATAATAAACGATTAATTACAGAGAAAACAAACCATAGTTATCAGCAAGAATTCAGAAATATTAGTATGGCTTTTGGGGACGACCTAAGTCATAGTGAGTGGGCAGCCATCTATAAAAAATTAATATATTGGGAACTTGAGATGGAGAAAATTGAGGATTCGGGAATGTATGAAATATTGGAAATGCAGAAAAATGAAGCGAACTCAAATTTTTCAAAATTCATTATCGATAATTATGAGCAATGGCTAAATGATCCTGATTCTGATAAGCCATTACTTTCTCATCAATTGATGAAGAAAAAAGTTATTCCAGAGATAAGGGAAGATAGACCATTGTTTTTTATTGTCATTGATAATTTGCGCTATGATCAATGGAAAATTATTGAGCCAACAATTTCTGAAATGTTTAATATCGAAGAGGAGGAGAGTTATTATTCAATATTGCCAACCACAACGGCATACGCCAGAAATTCCATATTTTCAGGAATGTTACCAACAGATATGGCTCAAAAAAACGCAGATATTTGGGTAGATGAAGATGAAGAAGGGGGGAAAAATAATTTTGAAGACAAATTCATTGAACGTCAATTAAAAAAACTGAATTTATCTGTAAAATTCAGTTATAATAAAATTAAGCATCTAAATGAAGGAAGACAATTGGTCGACAATATTAATAATCTATATAAAGTGCCATTAAATGTAATCGTTTATAATTTTGTAGACATGTTATCTCATGCTCGTACCGATATGGCCATGATTAGAGAGTTAGCTCCTGATGAAAGTGCCTATCGATCAATTACTAAATCATGGTTCGAGCATTCTCCTTTAATTGACGCACTAAGAAAAATATCCACTACAAATGCAAAAGTTATTATCACAACAGACCATGGAACAATTAGAGTGAAAAAGCCTTTTAAAATTATTGGTGATAGAGATACAAATACAAATCTTAGGTACAAGCAAGGTCGGAATTTAGGCTATACTCCAGGTAATGTAATGGAAATACTTAAGCCAGAAAAGTGCTTTTTACCAAAGCAAAATATGTCAACTACTTATGCTATAGCTACTGAAGATCAATTTTTTGTATACCCAAATAAATACAATCATTACGCAAAGTATTATCGCGATACTTTTCAACATGGAGGAGTGTCAATGGAAGAAATGATAATTCCTATTATATCGTTAAATTCGAAGAATGCTTAATTTAGAAATGGTTGAGTTGAAAATTAATCAAGTTAAATTAGAGAAAATAGGGGAAGTAGCGAGTCAAATCATTTCCTATGCCAAAGGTGTTGATGTTTGGATCTTTGAAGGAGATATGGGGGCGGGTAAAACGACACTAATAAAGGCTATCTGTGAAAAAATTGGTGTTGTGGACAATGTACATAGCCCTACATTTTCCATCGTAAATGAATATATTAATGAAAATGACGATAAAATATATCATTTTGATTTCTATAGAATAGAAAATGAAAAAGAAGCGTTAGATATTGGCTGCGATGAATATTTTTATTCGGAACAAAAATGTTTTATCGAATGGCCATCTAAAATATTAAATTTAATTCCAGACAATAGGATTGAGATTAATATTTCTATTGTTGATGAATTCACTAGGTCGATAAATGTATTGAAACATGTCTAATTCAAAAAAAACTGGTTTTGAGGCTCTAGCTAAAGAAAGTCAATATTATCCTCAAGAACAATTGGATAAAATTAAAAAGAGTAAAAACTCTTTTATTATTGGTTTACCCAAAGAGGTGTCTCTTCAAGAAAAACGAATAACATTAACCCCTGATGCAGTAAGATTATTGACAGTTAATGGACATAATATCATTATTGAGGCAGGGGCAGGATTAGGATCAAATTTTACTGATAACGAATATAGTGAGGCAGGAGCAAAAGTTGTTTATACCCCTGAAGAAGTATATGAAGCAAATGCAATATTGAAAATTGAACCCCCAACGCTAGATGAAATCAATTATTTAAAACCTGGTAAAATTCTTATCTCAGCATATCAGGTAGGAGGTCAAACGTTAGCGTATTTGAATGCTCTAAATAGTAGAAAAGTGGTGGCTTTAGGGTTCGAATTTATTGAAGATAAAGTTGGTGGGATGCCGATTATTAGAGCAATGAGTGAAATCGCAGGAAATACTGTGATGTTAATTGCTGCTCAATATTTGAGTAGCAGTCAAAATGGAAGAGGGGTGGTACTTGGAGGTATTACGGGAGTAGCACCTACTAAGGTAGTAATTCTTGGCGCAGGTACAGTTGCTGAATATGCTGCTAGAGCTGCGAAAGGTCTAGGGGCTGAGGTACAGGTTTTTGATAATCATATTTACAAACTTAGAAGACTAAAATATGCTTTGGGTGACCAAATTTACACTTCGTCTATCGATACGATTACGCTTAGCGAAAGTTTAAAGAAAGCAGATGTAGTAATAGGAGCTTTAAGAGCTGAAAAGGGAATCAATAGACATGTAGTGTCAGAAGAAATGGTAAGTAACATGAACCCCGGTGCTGTTATTATCGATTTAAGTATTGATCAGGGAGGGTGCATTGAAACATCAGAGTTAACAACACATAGTGATCCTGTGTTTGAAAAATATGGTGTAATTCATTATTGTGTGCCTAATGTTGCCTCAACGGTAGCACGAACTGCGACTACTGCCCTAAGTAATATTTTCACGCCTACAATTTTAAGAGCAGCAGATGAAGGAGGTATAGAAGAAATGATTTTTTCTCATAAATGGTTTATGAAGGGAGTATACTCCTATAAAGGTGTACTAACCAACGAACACATCGCTCGAAAATTTAATATGAAATACAAAGATTTAAACCTTATTATGGCGACTCGATTATAAAATAATTTGGGCTGTAGTTTAAATTTAAAAATACAGTCCAAGTGTCATAACTGATCGAGTAGAGTTTTTAGATACAAGTGCTACAGGAGTTCTGTTCTTGTCTGTTAATGTATAAGGCGAATATTCAAAATTTTGGTTGGTATTGATAATAGCGATATCAAATGAAACATGTTTCTGACGAATACCTACCCCTCCTGAAATTGTTTGAGTAGGTGTTCCCTCTAAATTGCCATTTTGAGATAATCCATATCCCCCTCTAAACCTGAAAATATTCACTCGACCTTCAGCTCCAATTCTATAGTTATATACCTTGCTATACCTTGCCTTTATTTCACGATTATCTGCTGTAGTTAAATAATCATTAGAGCTAAATCTATTCTTTCCATAATCAATCATCTCAGCATCAGCGGTAATAAAACCATATTTACCTCCGAAAAAAGTAACTCCTCCAGAAAGTTTCATAGGAGTAGAAAGGGAATAGGTGGAAATAATAATGTCCGATTCAGCGTATAGATCACTTATTGAGTTATAGTCAGCATCCATAGTTCTGTTAAATTCTTCGTCAAGAAGAAAATAGGTGGGCGATGTAAACGTAGCGCCTAATTGTACAAAATCAATGGGTCTGTAAATAACGCCAAGAGTAGTATTTACCCCTCCGCCAGAAACGTTTAAATTTTCTTCAAGAATAAAATTGTTGAGTGGGTTTTGATAGGTGTCATTCGCATCTATTGGTGTGTATGCGAAATCCTTTTCAATATAGGTTTGTTGTGTACTATAGTCAATTGATTTTATACCAATATTAGCGCCAAAATAAAAAACATCATTATAATTAAACCCATACCCTAAGTTAAACTGATATTGAGCACCCCTAATAGTAATAGTCTCTTTTTGGATAGGGTTTCCTAATATATCTGAGTCGTATAAATAATTGACTCCATTGATGGAATCAAAAGAAAGAGTAGGAAGAATTAATTCGTTTCTAACGGCCAACCCTTCTACATAATTATAGGCAGATCCATTATAAAATTCATATTCAGAAACACCATCTGCTTGCTCAATAAAATAATCCAACATACTTGATTGATCGTTTACCCCCTCATAAGAAAACCTGTTTTGATAATCGCCAATTCGATTATAACTAATACCTAAGGAATGGCTTTTTATTTTACCATTTCCGTTTTTCTGGAGTACTATGCCAAAATTTGGAATATTAGCATTAAGCTTTAAATCATTGGTTAGTTTTCCATAATAGGTAGCATCGCTATAGATGAAATTTAAGCCAGTAGAGAGACTAAAAGTGGATCGGTTAAACATCCCTAAACCTGCGGGGTTAGATTGAAGACTACTTATGTCGCCCCCTAATGATATTTGCGCTCCTCCTAGTGCTTGTATTCTAGCTGTTCCGCCAGGAGTAGTTTGACTAAAAAGAAGTCCTAACGATGGCAAATCCTGTGCTTTACCATTAAAAATGAACATAGATATGGCTATGCCTATTAAAAAAAGGCTTAATTTATTCTTCATGACCGTATGATTTAGAGGTTAGTCTTTTTTACTTCTTGAGCTACTTCTTGAACTGCTTGATGAGCTTCTAGAACTTCCTGAAGAAGATCTAGAGTTGCTGCTACTTCTATTGTAACTTCCTGAAGAAGATCTTGAGGAGCTATTATTACTCCTGTTGTAACTTCCAGAGGAAGATCTTGAGCTATTATTACTCCTGTTGTAACTTCTAGAGGTAGAGCCACTACTATTTGAACTGCTACTTCTGTTATAGTTAGAATTTGAACTATTGCTTCTGTTGCTACTCCCCGTTCTTGACGATTTTTGTTGATTTGAAGGAGTATAATTACTTCTGCTATTATTATTCGTTCTAGTCGAACTGTTGGTTCTTACATTATAATTCGAACCACTATTTCTTGAGCTACGAGTAGTCGTTTCTACAGTACCACTTCTGTTACTGTTCACATTAGTTCTAGCTCCTGTAGTAGCGTTATTTCTTGAGTTATAATTGCTTCTTGTATTTTCTGACGTCCTAGAAAACCCTGAGTAATTATTCCCTTTGGTTGTAGAACTTGCTACTCTGCTATTTGTTCTGCTGGTTACATTGTCAGTACTATTACTGGTAACTCTTCCATTAGAAATCCTTCCAGAATTTACATCATTAGTGGCAACTCTACCTCTAGTAGTAGTGGAGCTCACACGTCCATTGGTGTTATAATTGGTTCCTCGGCTTGTTCTTTTTCCTCTTACAATACCCCTTGAGCTAAAGTTGTCATTATTACTTACAAAATAATTGTTTTGGTTGTAATGATTGTAATAAGACGGAGGACACCAAAAAGGGTCGTAATAGTTGTAGTATGAGTTGTAATAACTACTTCCCCAATAATATCCATATGGATTATATCTCCATCGGTTATAGCCAAATGCAGAATAGCTATTGCCTATTGAAAATGAAACGCCCCATCCAGGACGGTAATAAGCATTGTGTCTATAATAGGGGTCATAAAAAGGACCAAACATGTTGCCTTGATATAGAAAAGGGTCATTCCAAAATACATCGTCATAACGACTATAGTATCTTGTGGAGGGAGATCCATAATAATAATGTTTAACGACCACATCGGCATTTTCTATGTATTCTTCAACATCTTGAGATGGATTTTGGACTTGATAGCCTTCTTCAAAATATACATCGGCATCTTTGTCTATATATGACTCATTATCTGCCAAATACTCAGGATTCGTTGTCTTATTAAGTAATGAATCATTCTCAGTTACTGGAGGTGCAGTTTGTTGTGCAGCTATAGCTACTTTTGATTCAACTTTTTCACGGTCTTTTTTTCTGAAGTAGATGTCATCATATTCCTGTCCATACGAAGGAATTGACACGATTACTAAGAGAATAAAAATGGGGGCAAGTGTAGTAAGTAGCTTTTTCATGACTATAATTTTTATATTAAACACAGTAGCTTAATAATATAAACGACAATTTAACAATAAGGATTATTTATACGTAACAAAAACTTATATTTGTCGCTGAATTATTTTATTTATACACACACAAATTTTATACCAAAAATGGGAAAGGCGATTCCTAGCAGGAGTGAGGATTATTCGGAATGGTACAACGAATTAGTAAAAAAGGCTGATTTAGCAGAGCATTCGGCTGTTAGAGGCTGTATGGTGATAAAACCTTACGGGTATGCCATATGGGAAAAAATCCAAGCTCAATTAGACAAAATGTTTAAAGATACGGGACATAGCAATGCATATTTTCCGCTTTTTGTTCCAAAATCATATTTAAGTAAAGAAGCAGACCATGTAGAAGGGTTCGCAAAAGAATGTGCGGTTGTTACGCATTATCGTTTGAAAAATGCAGAAGATGGGAGTGGTGTCGTTGTTGATCCTGAGGCTAAATTGGAAGAAGAATTAATTGTGAGACCTACTTCCGAGACGGTTATATGGAATACATATCGAAATTGGATACAGTCCTATCGTGATTTACCTTTGTTAATAAACCAATGGGCAAATGTTGTGCGATGGGAAATGCGCACACGATTATTTTTACGTACGTCAGAATTCTTATGGCAAGAAGGGCATACCGCTCATGCTACAAAAAACGAAGCCGTAGAAGAAACCGTTAAAATGGTGAATTTGCAGAGAAGTTTATGGCTATGCCAGTTGTTATTGGTGTAAAAACAGAGAGCGAACGCTTTCCTGGTGCTTTGGATACTTACAGTATAGAAGCATTAATGCAAGACGGAAAAGCACTCCAGGCAGGAACTTCTCACTTTTTAGGACAAAATTTCGCTAAAGCATTTGATGTGAAATTTACTAATAAAGAAGGTAAACTTGATTTAGTATGGGGAACGAGTTGGGGGGTAAGTACTCGATTAATGGGAGCATTAATTATGGCGCATTCTGATGATGAAGGACTTGTTCTTCCTCCAAACTTAGCACCAATTCAAGTAGTAATTGTACCTATTTTTAAAGGGGAAGAACAACTTAATGCGTTGAATGATAAAGTTAACCCTATTGTGAAAGCTCTTCAAGCGAAGGGAATATCTGTGAAATATGACAATAGGGACACGCATAAACCGGGCTGGAAATTTGCTGAGTATGAATTGAAAGGGGTGCCATTAAGAGTGGCGATAGGCCCTCGAGATTTAGAAAATGGAACAGTTGAACTAGCACGTAGAGACACGAAGACAAAAGAGGTGGTAAGTATCGAAGGTATTGAAGAGGTGGTGGAAAATAGATTGAAAGAAATTCAAGAAAACATTTATAATAAAGCACTTGATTTTAGATCTTCAATGACTACTAAGGTGGATACTTATGAGGAATTTAAAAAAGTGTTAGATGAAAAAGGTGGTTTTATTTTAGCTCATTGGGATGGAACTTCAGAAACTGAAGAGAAAATTAAAAATGAAACGAAGGCCACTATTCGATGTATCCCTGTCGATTCTCAGACTGAAGAAGGGGTGTGTGTCTATTCTGGTAAGTCATCTCACAAACGTGTGATTTTTGCAAGAGCATATTAATATTATTAAGAACGAATTCGTACCTTAGTACCTTATGATGGAATGGTTAATTGTAATCTCATTAATAACCTTCGGCATTATTTTAATAGTAGCCGAAGTAGTGTTTGTTCCTGGAACAACAATAGTTGGTGTTTTAGGACTATTACTCTTGGTTTTAGGAGTATATAAATCGTTTGAGTATTTTGATAATGTGATTGCGTATTCGGTACTAGCAGGTACATCGGTTCTTTTTTTAGGGATGCTCTATTATGTATTTACCACAAGAATTTGGGAAAAATTTTCTTTAAAACAAGAAATAAATAGTAAGTTTAATAAAGGGATGTCGGATGTATTAAGTGTAGGAGATGTTGGAGAAACGGTTTCCGCATTAAAACCCATTGGAAAAGCAGAGTTTGGAAATAAAGTGTTCGAAGTGAAGTCTCTTGGTGGGTATGTTGAACCAAATAAAAAAATAGAAATAATAAAAATCGAGAACAATCAAATAACAATAAAACCAGTAAATAACTAACTATGCCATTATTAACAATTTTAATACTAATTGCAGGAATAATCTTATTCTTCCTGTTTTTCTACTTTATTCCAGTAGGTCTTTGGATTACTGCAATATTTTCAAATGTACGAGTAACGCTTGGAGAATTAATCGGTATGCGCTTCAGAAAAGTGCCTCCAGGTATTATTGTTAACTCACTAATTACTGCTGTTAAGGCTGGTGTGAAGTTGACAACTTCTGAACTGGAAACACACTATTTAGCAGGTGGAAATGTTCCAAATGTAATTCGAGCATTAATTTCAGCTGATAAAGCCAATATAAATTTGGAATTCAAACAAGCTACTGCCATTGATTTGGCAGGGAGAGATGTAATGGAAGCGGTTCAAATCTCAGTTAATCCAAAGGTAATCACAACGCCTAGAGTTGCGGCTGTTGCGGCTGATGGAATTCAGTTAATCGCTGTAGCTAGAGTTACGGTAAGAGCAAACATCCAACAATTGGTTGGTGGAGCTGGAGAAGATACTATTCTTGCAAGAGTTGGTGAAGGTATTGTAACTTCTATTGGATCAGCTAACACACATAAAGCGGTTTTAGAAAATCCTGATAAAATCTCAAAATTAGTACTTGAACGAGGATTGGATGCTGGAACTGCATTCGAAATTCTTTCAATTGATATTGCAGATATTGATATAGGTAAAAACATTGGTGCTGAACTACAAACAGATCAAGCTAGTGCAGATTTAAAAGTGGCTGAAGCTAAGGCGGAAGAAAGAAGAGCAATGGCGGTTGCTGTTGAGCAGGAAATGAAAGCAAAAGCTCAAGAAGCACGTGCTAAAGTGATAGAAGCAGAAGCTGAAGTGCCTAAAGCGATGGCTGAAGCATTCCGTTCAGGGAATCTAGGTATAATGGATTACTATAAAATGGAAAACATTAAGTCCGATACAGGAATGAGGGAAGCGATTTCTGATTCTGGTAAAAAAGGAACTAAGAAAAAATAAACTAGATAATCGTTAAACAAAAAAGCCCTATGAAATTTTCATAGGGCTTTTTGTTTTATAATTTGAAGGTAAAACCCACCATAGCGCCTGAGTGTGTACCAGCATCTACTTGTGCTTGTACAGACCATTTAGGGTTAAAATTATAGCGACCACCTACGTGAGGATTTACACCTACATTAGGTAAAAGTGTGTTTGTAGTTACCCCAGTTGTAGAATTTATTACAAAGTAGCTAACACTAGCTCCTGCATATACATCGAATTCTCTAGGAATGCTTAATAAATTATTAAAATGAAAATCTCCATTAAAACCAATGCCAAAAGCAGTTTCTGTAGTATTAGTTCTTATAAAAGTAACTGGGTCGATAACGGTAGTGTTGTATGCTCTAAATGATAGTATAGGGCCAAGACTTATGTTTTCATGAATCCCAAAATCCATACCTAAATATACGGGTATGCCAAACGTAGAAGCCCCTGTTCCAAAATTGAATTGTTTTTCTCCTTTCCGAATAGGACTTTGAGCATTCGCAAGCGAAATGCTAAATGTTAATAGAATTAGAAATGATAATTTTTTCATGTTTAATGGTTGGTTTTGTTTTATTAATTGTTGAGGCAAATATATTCATTCACCCTGTATTTTTGAGCAAATTGATTATAATTTAGTTATTATTGGATTTACAAAAATCACATCTTTGAAACATAATCAAGAAACTTCATTTTACGGGTTGCAATTTTGGCTACTATGCGCAAGTTCATTCTTGTTTTTTGCTAGTTTTAATATGCTGATTCCTGAATTACCCAATTACATAACGAGTTTAGGGGGAGAAAAGTATAAAGGTTTTATTATAGCGATATTCACCCTTTCGGCTGGGTTATCACGTCCTTTTAGTGGTAAATTGGCAGATACTATTGGTAGAATGCCTGTAATGATAGTAGGGGTGGTGGTGTGTTTCCTGATAGGATTTCTGTATCCAGTATTAACATCTGTAAGTGGATTTCTATTATTGCGTTTTTTTCATGGTTTTTCAACAGGGTTTAAGCCAACGGGTACGGTAGCTTATCTGGCTGACATTGTTCCTATTAATAGAAGGGGAGAAGCAATGGGCATTATCGGGATGATGGGTAGTTTTGGGATGGCAGCTGGACCAGCTGTGGGCAGCTGGATTGCAGAAAGTTATGGAATAAATATGATGTTTTATACTTCGTCAGGTGTAGCATTACTTTCTATACTTGTTCTAATTGGGATGAAGGAAACATTACCCAACAAGCAAACCATGAAATTTGGTTTATTGAAAATATCAATGGATGATGTCTATGAGCCAAGGGTGATTAAACCTTCTGTGGTGTTTTTGCTAACAGCAATTTCATTTGGTACAATCCTTATAATAATTCCTGATTACAGTGAATATTTAGGGGTGAAAAATAAAGGATTATTTTTTGCCGTCTTTACAATTTCATCGATTGTTATTCGGGTACTTGGAGGTAGAGCTTCTGATAAATATGGAAGAGAAATTGTAATTAAAATCGCTGCGATTGGTCTTACTTTAGCACTTTTGTTACTGGCACTTTCGCCTACCAAAACGTACTTTATAGTAAGTGCAATTATTTTCGGATTGTCTGTTGGGTTAAACGCGCCTAATATTTTTGCTTGGGCAGTAGATTTAAGTGACGAGAAACACAGAGGTAGGGCGATGTCTACAGTATACATAGCACTAGAAATAGGGATTGGTGGAGGAGCTCTGCTTTCAAGTTGGCTGTATGCCAATAACTCAGAGAATTTTCAACAAATGTTTTTGGTATGTAGTGCGTTTTCATTTGCAGCTTTTTTATTTTTAATGTTCTCTAATTCAAAAAAACAGAACGTATGAATAAATCAAAAATAGCACTGTCTTTATTTTTATCTGCTGCGTTGATAAACATACTAGGTAATGCCTTGTCGGTAGAGGTGTTAAATCTTTCGACAAAACCACTATTAATGGTGTTTTTACTACTTTATTTTTTAGCAAAAACAAGTGAAAAGAAACACTCATCCCAATTGTTGATAATAAGCGCTTTACTATTTTCTTGGATAGGGGATTTATTTTTAATGTTTCAAAGTGAAAATGCGCTGTTTTTTACGGTTGGTTTAGGTGCGTTCTTAATTTCTCATTTGTTTTATATTACTATAAATAGGAAAACCAGAAACGATTCGACTTCGAAAGAAATGAGTAAACCACGTTTAGCTCGCTATGATTTCTTCCTGTTTTTGATATGTGTTTCTTTAGTTATGGTTTTATCACCTCACTTAGGAACTATGCTGTTTCCAGTAGTTACCTATGCTATTACAATTACTTTTATGACCATTACGGCATTACATAGGTATGGAAAAACCACAACAATTAGCTTTTGGATGGTGATGATTGGGGCATCATTTTTTATGTTTTCAGATGCGGTAATTGCTTTAAATAAATTTGTTGCTCCTATTTCTGAAGCAAGGACTATTATAATGTCAACGTATATCTTAGCACAATACTTACTAGTTGAGGGGCTTCTCAATCATATGAAAAGATAGCTTTTATCTATAACCATATCAATATTTCTTAATTGAAATTTGTTTCAATTGCTGTTAGTGTTATGTATATTTGAATAAAAAACATATCACATTTTAAATATATATAAATATGGCATTTGAATTACCACAATTACCTTACGCATACGATGCATTAGCACCTAATATAGATGCGAGAACGATGGAAATACACCATGGAAAACATCATGCAGGTTACACAAATAATTTGAACGCAGCGATTACTGGAACAGAATTAGAAGGTAAATCCATTGAAGACATTTTGAAAGGAATGGATATGAGCAATGGAGCTGTTCGAAATAATGGCGGAGGGTATTATAATCACAGTTTGTTCTGGCAAGTAATGTCTCCAAACGGAGGAGGAAATCCTTCTGGTGAATTAGCAGAAGCAATAGATGCTGCATTTGGTTCATTTGATGAATTTAAGGATGCTTTTTCTAAAGCTGCGGCTACTCGTTTTGGATCAGGCTGGGCTTGGTTATGTGTTCATAAAGGAGGAAAAGTAGATGTTTGTTCTTCTGCAAACCAAGATAACCCATTGATGCCTGAAATTGGATGCGGAGGTATTCCAATATTAGGATTAGATGTTTGGGAACATGCGTATTACTTAAATTACCAAAACAGAAGGCCTGATTATATTGCAGCATTTTTCAATGTAATAAATTGGGATGAGGTAGCTAAAAGATATTCAGAAGGTAAATAATAGTATCAATGGTTAATCAGCTTTATGGTTAACTAAGAATGTTTTACATCACTACATAGTTGTAGTGATGTATTTTTTTTACTGAAATCTAGCCAATACTGCTCGATGGTCTGATATGTTGTATTCAACGTTATTGATGCAATTTTCTAATTTAATTGTTTTTACTTCAGTAAAACGATTAAATAGTTCATTGGTGATTAAAATATGATCTAAATGACTTGGCCAACTTGGATAACTCCAATTGGATGAATTACCATCCCCTATTTCTTCATCAGTAAAAGTGAAATTAGGGTCATTTATGAAGTTGTCAAAAGGACCATCATGGATATCATCATTCCAATCGCCTAATATGATTACGTTTTCATCGGGTAGATTATTATTGATATTGTTTTGGAGAGCAATTGAGGCTGATTCTCTTCGTTTTGCTTCGATTGACCCTGCTACTCCACAGCATTTAAGATGAATATTAAAGAAAGTCACTTCCAAATCAGTTTCTTTGTGTTTTATTTTGATTTGTATAGCAGGACGAGGCTCAACTTCATCTAAAAGAGCAATAGAAGGAGGTTCTAAAACAATTATTTCACAGGTTTTGTACAAATAGCCCATGTCTAAAGAGCCACTTATATTGGTTACTTCTCCTTCCCAACCATTAAGGTTATCAACGAGTAGGTTGAAGTCAGTAATAGAAGTTATTTCTTGAACAGCTATAATGTCGGCATTCATGTTAGGAATAATATCTTCAAGTAAGCCTAATGTGACATACCCATTATTAGGGAAACGTTCTAAATTCCAAGTCACAACATCTAATGTTGACGAGCTTAAATCTATTAAACAGGAAGAGTATGCGCTTTGAACTTCATTAAGTTGGCAGAGAGCGGTATCTAAAATATTTTTTACTGAATCAGTAGTATTGTTTTTCGAAAAATCGGGAGCATCATTACATTGTTGAAACAACAAAAAGATAATGATTGCCATGAATATTGATGCCTCATTTTTAATAGAATGTGTCAATGTAAAAACGATTGATAAATTAGGAAACTACTTACGTTCTGTTATTTGATTTATTGTAATAACAATATAAGTTATATTTATATGAAATCTAAATTAACATTTGATACGAGGTAAAACATACTTGTATGAAAATTTATTTTACCTTTGTAAAATAATTAAATTAATGGTTACTTTTTTATTACCAGACGTATTTAGTTATGTTTAACCTAACCTATAGTTGGCATTTATGAGGGTAGCAATTGTACTCAATACATCTTGGAATATTTATAACTTTAGATATAATCTAGTTATTCGTCTTTTAAGTAGGGGATACGAAGTATATGCTATAGCGCCACACGATTCATATAGTGAGAAGCTTGAAAAAATGGGATGTAAATATATCCCTCTTTCTATGGATAGTAGAGGGGTAAATCCTATGAAAGATTTTGCTCTTCTCATCGAGTTATTTAAAATATACAGAAAAATACTACCTGATGTAGTGCTTCACTACACTATAAAACCCAATGTTTATGGTACTTTGGCTGCAAGTCTCTTAAAAATACCAGTAGTGAATAACGTATGTGGTCTAGGTACTGCTTTTTTACAGAATAACTTATTGTCAGTAATAGCTAAGATGATGTACAGGATATCTTTTTGGTATCCTAAAAAAATATTTTTTCAGAATGATGATGACCTAGAATTATTTGTAGATAATAATATAGTAAGTAAAAATAGTGCTGATATACTTCCTGGTTCAGGCATAGATTTAACTAAATTCAAGCCTTCTTTCTTAAAATCAAGGGAAAAACTTACTTTTTTACTAATTTCTAGACTTATTTCAGATAAGGGGGTATATGAGTATGTGGAGGCAGTAAAATTGTTAAAAAAAGAGGGGGTAGAGGCTAACTTTCAAATTTTAGGAAGTAAAGACCCAGAACATAGACGAGGTATTCCTATTCATGAAATTGACCAATGGATAAATGATGGAGTAATAGAATATTTAGGGACTACCGAAGATGTTAGGCCCTTTATTAATGAATCTGACTGTGTAATACTGCCTTCATATAGAGAGGGGACACCACGTACGTTATTAGAAGCAGCTAGTTCTACTCGACCAATTATAGCAACTGATGTGCCAGGGTGTAATAATGTAGTTGTTGATGGATATAATGGGTTTTTGTGTAAAGAAAAGGATGCTAATGACCTGGCAGAAAAAATAAAATTATTCATAAAACTTCCACATGATAAGCGAATTGAAATGGGTGAAATGGGAAGGAAACGAGTTGAAGAAAATTTTGATGAAAATTTTGTGATTGATAAATACCTCAACGCTATTTCTGATATTTCCAAAAAAATAGCTTAGAATCCCTTTTTTTGAGAAGGGTTTTTGCAGTTTGCATAGAAGAATAAAGATTTTTAATATTTTAGCAATTGATTTAAAAAAAAAGTAAAATGTCAATGGTGAAAAATATTACCGTAGCACTTTTATCTGTATTTCTCATTACATCATGTGGTACTTATCGTAAAAACATAATGTTGCAAGTTGGGGAAGAATTAAGTCCTTCTGATTCAGAGGAACTTAATTTAGAAACAAATTACACCATTCAAACGAATGATATTCTAAAATTAGAAGTATTTACAAATAAAGGAGAAAGAATAATTGATCCAGATTTTGAACTCACAAAGGAACTAGGTGCCAATCAATCTAATTTAAAACCTAAATTAGAGTATATTGTAAATGCTGATGGTAGTGTAAAACTTCCAATGATTGGAATTATATTTCTAGAAGGAAAAAGCCTTCGTGAAGCAGAGTTGTTACTACAAAATGCTTATGGAGAATATTATAATACTCCGTTTATTTCGCTTCAATATATAAATAAGAGAGTAACCGTTATTGGTGCAGTAAATCAGGTGGTAGAACTTAAGAATGAGAATATGAAACTCATTGAAGTTTTAGCACTAGCCGATGCTATTGATAATGATGTCATTGTTCAAAATATTCGATTAATGCGAGGTGATGAAATATATGTTTTAGACTTAAGTAAGTCTGATGAAGTTCAGAAAACGAATATGCTGTTGAAGCCTGGAGATATTATATATGTTGAGCCATTAAGGCGACCTTTTATAGAAGCGGTAAAAGATTATGGGCCTATTATTAGTTTAGTGAGTAGTTTAACAGCTATTGTTGTAATTATTTCAAATTCAAAATAATCAGAAATTGGAAAATAAATCACTGAACGATATTTCACAACATTCTGAATTTGATGAGTTCCAGAGCATAGATTTTGAAAAATTATATACTATTTTCAAAAAAAGCTTAATCTGGATAACACTTATATTTGTCACTACAATTTCTGTAGCTTATTTCACTATTCGTTGGACAAAGCCTCTATTTAAGTCCGAATCAGTATTAAAACTTGATTTCAAAAGTGAGGCTTCCGCCTTAGGAATTAGTAACGTACTTGAAAATCAAAATCTAAATCATATTTCTGGTGAGATAGAAATTTTAAGTTCAAGACTATTTTTTAAAAAAGCCATTGATGCTTCTGATATTGCTGTTAGTTATAACAGTAGAGGAAATATCCTTAATGATGAGCGTTATAAGCACTCTCCATTTATTGTTAATTATAAGCTATCTGACGAACGATTATTAGATAAAGAAATTGATGTTAATTTTATTTCAGAAACGAAATATAAATTGGGATATCACATAAATGGGAATAAAATAGAGAATGTATATAACTTGGGCGACACCATTTTAGTAGAAGGATCTGAGTTAGTTATTAACAAAACAAAATACCTAGAAGGGCAAAATGAAGAGAATTATTTTTTCGTAATAAAAAGCCTAGATGCTTTATATCAATATTTTGAAAACAATTTAGAAGTACACCCTCTTAATTTTCAAGCAAATACTATTAAAATAAACTTAAAAGATCATAATCGTTATAAGGCAAGGGAGCTTGTGGATATTATTAATTCTATTTATTTGATTTATAGCCAAGAACAAAAAACGATTGAGAATAACAGTAAAATAAATTGGTTAAATGAAGAGTTAGGTAACATTGAAAAACGGTTAGAAGAGTACGAGGACTATTTTGAAAAATTCACAATTACGAATAGAACCAACAACCTAGATAGGGTTCTTCTTGAAACGATTGAGGCGATGCATGAATTAGATTCTCAACGACTCAATCTTCAACTTCGGCTCGTAAGTATGAAAGATGTAAAAAAGAAGTTTGATGAGACTGACGGAGTATTAAGTATTAGTTCATATCAATTAACAGCAGTACTTCAGGTAGATGTGAAAAAATATAATGAGTTGGTGCTAGATTTTGAAAGAATAAAGCAAGGATATAGTGAAAGTACATTTACATATAAAAGAAAGTTAAACCAGCTACAGTCAACCAAATCGTTATTATCAGAAAACATTAATGATAGAATAAACTATCTAGAGGGAGAGATTGAGGTATTACTAAAAAGAAAAATAAGGTTGGAAAATTCTTTTAATAAAATACCAGCTAAAGATAGAGCTTTCAAAAAAGCACAATTATATTATTCATTGTATGAGGAACATTATTTAGCAATAATGCAAGCTAGAACAAACTTCGAAGTTGCAAAGGCAGGGACTAAAAACGATATTATTATTTTGTCGTCAGCAACATTGCCAGTACACCCCATTTCTCCAGATAAGTTCATTATTTATGGGATAGGTTTTGTCGCAGGATTTGTTATTTGTTTGATTTTTATAGGAATTAGATACTTGTTGAGTAATAGCATCACTAGCCTTAGCGAATTAGAAAGGTTAACAAACGGTATGACTATTTTAGGTGCTATCCCAAAGTACTCTAATGAGAAGTTGAAGGAAACACGCCTTATTGTTACTAAATCATCGAGGTCATCTATAAGTGAAGCTTTACGAAGTATTAGAACTAATTTAGAATTTTTAGGAGGGGGAAAAAACAATAAAATAATCACAGTAACTTCTACTGTTAGTAGTGAAGGAAAAACATTTGTGTCGGTTAATCTTGGAGGTATACTTTCTCTTTCAAAAAGGAAAGTGGTTATAGTTGATATGGACATGCGTAAACCAAGAATTCATAAAGCATTTCAAAACCCTGAAAATACGAAGGGAGTAAGTACAATATTAATTGGAAAGCACACTATTGAGGAAAGTATTTGTGAATCAGAGATAGATACTCTAAATTATTTGCCAGCTGGTCCTACGCCACCCAACCCTTCAGAACTTTTACTAAATGGTGAATTTGATAAACTAATTGTGGAGTTGTCTAAAAAATACGATCATATAATTTTAGATACCCCTCCTTCGGGTATTGTTACTGATGCAATATTAGTGATGAAGAAGGCAGATATCCCTATATATGTTTTTAGAGCTGATTTTTCTAAAAAGCAATTTGTAAAAACATTACATCGACTAAAGGTTGTAAATAAGTTTAATAACATAGCCTTGGTACTTAATGGTTTACAAAGCATGAATAATAAAAAATATGGCTATGGGTATTACCTAGATGAGAATAAATAGGGGCATATATAAATTTAAATTAAATTGTTTTCATTCTTTCATAATAAAAAGGCATCTATAAAGTCAGAAATAGTAACTGATTTACATTCACATCTTTTACCTGGAATAGATGATGGTGTCGCTACACTTATGCAATCGGTGGAGATAATCCGTAAATTTCAAGATTTAGGATATACTAAGCTTATTACCACACCTCATATTCTACACGATTTTTTTGATAATACGCCACAAATTATACGTGATAAATTAATGGTTGTAAAAGACCAACTTAAATTGGAAGGCTGTGATATTGAAATTGAAGCAGCTTCGGAATATTATTTAGACGAACACTTCTCCTCTCTAATAGATGATAAATCAGAAATACTCACATTTGGGGACAATTATGTTCTTTTTGAAACAGGGTTTATGAATGAACCTGTAAATCTGAAAGAGGTGATTTTCAAACTTAAATCAAATGGGTTAAACCCTATAATGGCACACCCTGAGCGTTATGGGTATTTGTCTCAAAATTTTGAATTAGTAGAAGACTTGGTTGATCGTGGTGTTTATATGCAGTTAAATATTACCTCATTATCTGGCTATTATTCGAAAGAAATAAAGAAAATGGCAGAAAAGTTAATTGATAATAAATTTATTCATTTTTTAGGAAGTGACTGTCATCATATGCACCATATGGAGGCATTGGAGAAATCTAGAAATAAAAAATATTATAGAAAAGCTTTGGAACTCAACCTACTAAATAATACGCTATAAATGATATTAATTACTGGTGCAAATGGCTTAATAGGGAGTCAAATTTGTAAATATTTGATATCTGAAGACCTACCTTTTAAAGCATTAAAAAGGAAAGGTTCTGATATTTCATTACTTCCAGACGATAAAGTGAATTGGGTTGATGGCGATATCCTTGATGCAGTTTTGTTGCGAGAGTACCTTAGAGGAGTTAGTGTAGTGATTCATTGTGCTGCTATCGTGTCATATCACAAGGAAGATGAGCAGTTGATGTATCATGTAAATGTAAAAGGAACAAGAAATATTGTAGATGTATGTATCGAGGAAGGTGTGCAACAATTTATACATATAAGTTCTATTGCCGCTTTTGGAAAAAAGCCAAATCAACTTGAAGTAGATGAAAATAATGATTGGGTAGAGTCTCCAGTAAATAGTGCCTATGCTAGAACAAAATATTTGTCTGAACTTGAGGTATGGCGTGGATTTCATGAAGGAATGGGGGTTTGCGTGGTTAACCCTAGTGTTGTATTAGCACCTGGTGATGGAAAAAGAAGTAGTAGTAAACTTTTGAAATATGTTTGGGATGAAAAGAAGTTTTATACCAAAGGTATGCTTAATTATGTTGACGTAAGGGATATAGCAAAAGTGGTGATTGAAATTTATAAGAATAATATTGTCGGTGAACGATTTATTCTTAATGCAGGAAATATCACTTATAAAGATATCTTTGAACGAATTGCTAATCGTTTTGAAAAAAAATCGCCAACCTTTTTAGTAGGAGAGAGTTTACTTAAAGTTATTTATGTTCTAGATCAAATAAAATACTTCTTCACGAGAATTAAACCTGTTGTGACGAAAGAAATGCTTAAATCTACTAGGAGTAATTATTTATATGTGAATAATAAATCGAGAGATTTTTTCAAAATGAATTATACACCACTTGATGAAACATTAGATTGGGTGTGTTTGAATTTCAAACAACAAATTAAAAAGATAGTATAGGTGTAAATAATTATTTATATTGAATAGAAAGGTTGGGATGTATGGGAAACTATCGAAAAAAAATAGAAAATAACGTGTTAATTAATCGGTTTGAAAATTATTTAAAAAATCATGCGCCCCTTTTTTTGGAGATGGAAGCATTTGAAGAGATAATTTCTGTTTATCAAGAAAATTTTAAATTTAAAAAAGCTTTAATTGCTTGTGAATTAGCCGAAGAGCAATATCCTTTTTCAATAGAAATATTAATCATGAAATCTCAGGTGTTGAGTAATTTAGAGATGTATGATGAGGCATTGGAGTTATTGGAACGTGCTCAAAGTTTACAACCTAATGAAGCTGATATATACCTGATGAAAGGGTCTATATGTGCGCTACAATATAGGCATGAAGAAGCTATCGAAGCTTATAATATGGCATTAAAATTTGCAGAAGATAAAGATGAGGTATATTATAGTTTGGGAATGTCCTACCAAAGTTTAGATGATTATCCAAGAGCCATTGAATGCTATAAGGAAGCTATAGAACTAAACATACTTCATGAAGGAGCATTATATGAATTAGCCTTTTGTCTTGATTTTATTGGAGAGCTAGAAAAGAGTATTTCCTATTACAAAAAATTCATTGACTCTGACCCTTATTCGCAAGGAGCTTGGTATAATTTAGGAATAGTTTATAATAAGCTTGAAAAATATGAACTAGCAATAGATGCATACGAATATGCGATTGCCATTGAAGAGAATTTTGCATCTGCACATTTCAATATGGGAAACACTTTTATGAGTTTGGAACAATACACCAAATCATTAGATGCATATCGAAAGACAATAGACATTGAAGGACCTTCTCCAGAAGTGTATTGTAGCTTGGGAAAGGTGTATGAAAATATGGATCAGTATGAATTAGGTTTGAAGTATTATCAGAAATGCACCAAATTAGACAATATGTATGCGGAAGCTTGGTTTGGAGCAGGTACTTGCCTTTCTAGTCAAGATAAATGGTTTGAAGCAATTCACTTTATTAAAAAAGCCATCAAATTCGATGACTTAAATGGCGAGTACTGGTTAGAATTAGGGCGAGTTGAATATGCAGTAGGCAATGTGGTTTCAGGGCTTTCTTCTTATGAAAGAGCTGCAGAGCTAGATCCTGAGGAAATTGATATTTGGTTAGAATGGTCATATATATATTATGAACAAGGTCAAATAGATGCTGCAATAGATGTGATTTTCATGGCTTTTGAAGAGCATACGGAAGATGCTGATTTGCACTATCGATTAACTGCATATTTAATAGATGCAGGTAAATTCAAAGAAGCCTTTAATTATTTAGAAAATGCATTAATTTTGGACTTTGAAAAACATGAGGTGCTGTTTGAATTTTTTCCAAAATTAGAAACTCAAAAAGCACTTTATAAAATTATAGATCAATATCGTAAAGACAATTATTAATGAATTACAATTTAAAAAACATTCCTGAGAGAACACAAAAGCCTAGAATCGATGGCTACACCATGGCTATGGACAAAGGACTAAGTTTACGAGAAACTGAAGACTTTATTAGTGTTTGTGAAAATCATGTAGATATAGTGAAGTTGGGATGGGGAACTTCGTATGTCTACCCACATGTAAAAGAAAAAATAAAACTCTATCAGGATGCAGGAATTCCAGTATATTTTGGAGGAACTTTATTTGAGGCTTTTATTATCAGAGGTCAATTTGATGATTATAGAAAAATGTTGGATGTGTATGGGGTGACTTATGCCGAAGTATCTGATGGTTCTATTACTCTTAATCATGATAAAAAATGTGAATTCATAAGTAAATTATCAGACCAAGTTACAGTACTCTCTGAGGTAGGGTCAAAAGATGCTGAAAAAATAATACCTCCGTATAAATGGATACAGCTTATGAAAGCTGAGTTGGAAGCTGGTGCATGGAAAGTAATTGGAGAAGCACGTGAAGGTGGGAATGTAGGTCTTTTTCGCTCGAGTGGAGAAGTTAGATCAGGGCTTGTGGAAGAAATACTTACTGAAATCCCTTCGGAGAAAATTATTTGGGAAGCTCCTATTAAATCACAACAAGTATGGTTTATTAAGTTGCTAGGTTCAAATGTTAACTTAGGTAACATAGCCCCTAATGAAGTTATTCCTCTTGAAACGATTCGCCTTGGTTTAAGAGGTGATACGTTTGATTATTTTTTAAAACCAGAAGATTTCAAACTGTAGCGTAGAAAATGGATGAGGAACTTTAAGGATTACTTTGTCCTTTTTATAAAAGGTTTAGGTATGGGGGCAGCAGATGTTGTCCCTGGTGTGTCGGGAGGTACAATAGCCTTTATAACAGGGATATATGAAGAGTTGATCAACTCAATAAAATCACTTGATGGTAAAACATTTCGTTTGTTTTTTACTTTTAAATGGAGTGATTTTTGGAAAAGTATAAATGGTAATTTTTTATTTTCTGTTCTTCTTGGGATAATAGTTAGTGTGTTTTCACTAGCTAAATTAATATCTTATTTACTGGAAGTTCATTCTATAAAAGTATGGTCTTTCTTTTTTGGGTTGGTAGTGATTTCAGCTATCACCATTTTGAGAGAGGTGAAAAAATGGAGTTTTAGTGTGGTAGTTATGTTATTGATAGGAATTATTATTGCCTATTATATTACCATTGTTTCACCCTCCACTACTCCCAATGCTTGGTGGTTTGTTTTGTTAAGTGGAGCAGTTGCTATTAGTGCAATGATTCTACCTGGTATTTCAGGAGCTTTTATTTTATTGATTTTAGGTAAGTATGAATACGTTACCGGTGCTTTGCATGAACTAAATATTCCTGTAATTCTGATTTTTGTTGTAGGTTGTGTTTTAGGGTTATTAAGCTTTGTTCGTTTAATTTCATGGGTGCTCAATAAATATTATTATACGACCGTAGCTCTATTATCTGGTTTTATGATTGGCTCTTTGAATAAAGTTTGGCCATGGAAAGAAATTATTTCATATCGTATTGATAGTCATGGCGAACAAGTAGCTCTACAAGAAAAAAGTATTCTACCATCTCAATACCTTTCATTAGGGAATAATCCTGAAATATTAGAAGCGTTGTTATTTATGGCTATAGGAATTGGTGTGGTTGTAATTATCGAGAAAATAGCCCATGCTAATGAAAAAGAGGAATCATGAAAACTTTCGGGCTAATAGGTCGTAAACTATCTCATTCATTTTCGAAACGTTTTTTTGAAAATAAATTTGCGAATGAAAATATTGTGGGTAACGAATATAAGTTGTTTGAAATCGATAATATAAATTCATTTAGCCAATTACTGAAAGATCACCCTAGTATCTCTGGACTTAATGTTACCATACCCTATAAAAATGAAGTAATTCCTTTTTTGGATGCTTTAGATGAAAGTGCTGAAAAGGTAGGGGCTGTAAATGTTATTAAAGTTAATACAGAATCTTCTGGTGAGAAAAAATTGATTGGTCACAATACAGATTATTTAGCTTTTAAAAATTCGCTAGTGAATTGGTTGAAAGGTAAAGAGGTAGA
>JAOULS010000076.1 GCA_029881895.1 Cyclobacteriaceae bacterium
CCACTCTACAAATGAATTGGGAACGGCCTGAGGCAATGCTTTTGGATGTGGCGCCCAAGTCAACACTACTTTTGGTCT
This sequence comes from Cyclobacteriaceae bacterium, assembly GCA_029881895.1. Lineage (GTDB taxonomy): Bacteria > Bacteroidota > Bacteroidia > Cytophagales > Cyclobacteriaceae > JAOUKH01. The sequence continues at coordinate 79 of JAOULS010000076.1, forward strand.
TTCTATCTTCTTAAATGCGTTGACGGTAATTACATCTGCAAATGATTGAAGTGGGTGGCGTATAGCACTCTCTAATGAGATGACAGGAACACTTGCGTGTTCCATAAACTTCGTTAATATTTTTTCATTGTAATCTTCCTGTTTATCATTCAATTTGGCAAATGTTCGTATACCAATAATATCGCAATATTGAGAGATTACCCCAGCAGCCTCCTTAATATGCTCCTGAGTGCCTTGATCCATTACCGTTCCATCTTCCAGTTCGATGCTCCACCCATCGCTGTTCAGGTTCATCACCATCACATTCATCCCTAAGTTCATCGCTGCTTTTTGTGTACTCATTCGTGTTCTTAAACTTGGATTAAAAAACAGCATCCCTAATGTTTTATTCTCTCCATATTGCTTATACCCAAAGGGAGATTTTTTTATTTGTTGTGACAGCGCAATCAACTGATTGATATCGCCAACGTCTTTTAATGAGGTGAAATTTTTCATGATAGAATTTCTTTTAGTGCTAATAAAAACGGGTCGAACTGCTCTTTTGTAATGCACAATGGTGGCAATATTCGAAGTAAATTAGGGTTAGAGGAAGCCCCTGTAAAAATATGGTGTTCGTGTAGAAGTTGTGCCCTTATTTCCTTTATCGGAAAATCAAATGTTATCCCTAACATTAACCCTTTTCCTTTTATTGATTTAACTTTTGGAATAAACGATAATTCATGAACAAGGTATTCGCTTACTTGAAGTACATTCTCCATGAGTTTTTCGTCTTTAAGCGTATCTAATACTGAAATACCTGCCGCACATGCCAAATGATTCCCTCCAAACGTTGTTCCTAACATTCCATAGGCTGCTTTTATACTTGAGTGGATTAACACCCCTCCAAGTGGGAAGCCATTACCCATACCTTTCGCTGTAGTGATAATGTCAGGATTAATATCGGCATATTGATAGGCGAAAAATTTACCTGTTCGCCCGTATCCACTTTGGATTTCATCTAATATGAGAAGTGCGCCATGTTCTTTGCATTTTTTAGATAAATAAGAAAGGTAGTGTTCCGTTGGTACATCTAGTCCTCCAACGCCTTGAATTCCTTCTATTATCACCGCACATACATCTCCTTTTTTTAGTTCAGCTTCAATGGTTTCCTCATCTTCTAACGCTACAAACGTAACGCTTTGTTGCTGATTAAGTGGAGCGTGTATCTTCGGGTTATCCGTTGCTGCAACCGCTGCAGAGGTTCTCCCATGGAACGAATGCTTGAAGGCGATTACTCTTGATTTGTTGGTGACAAATGACGCTACTTTTAATGCATTTTCATTGGCTTCTGCTCCTGAATTCACCAAAAACAGATTATAATCATCACACCCTGACAACTCCCCTAGTTTAGTTGCCAGCTCCTTTTGTAATGGGTTTTGTATAGCATTGGAATAAAACCCTAAATTAGCCACCTGTTCTTGTATTTTTTGGACATAATTGGGGTGTGAATGCCCAATGGAAATAACGGCATGCCCCCCGTAAAGATCAAGGTATTCTACATTCTTGTCATCATATACATGAATGCCTTTTCCTTTGACAGGAGTAATATCGTATAAGGGATAAACATCAAATAAATTCATAGGTTAGTCTTTAGAAATCTCACTAATTTTTTCGAACGAGGTAACCAATCCCTGAATTAGGGAGGAGCTTAATCCTTGGTGTTCCATTTCATTTAAACCTTCGATGGTGCAACCACCTGGAGTGGTTACCCGATCTATTTCTTGCTCTGGATGTTGACCAGACTCCACCAAGAGACTTGCTGCCCCCAAACACGTTTGCATTGACATTTCTAGCGCTTCTTTTGATTCAAACCCCAATTGAATCGCTCCCTGTGTAGTCGCACGGATCAATCGCATCCAGAAGGCAATACCACTTGCACAAATCACTGTTGCAGCTTGCATTTGCTCTTCAGGGATTTCTATCGAAGTCCCCAATTGTTTGAATATCGAAAATGCCACCTCTATTCGTTTTTTTCCTTTTTCATTGGCGCATAAACACGTCATTGATTTACCTACTGATATGGCTGTGTTTGGCATCGTACGGATGATGTGTTGTTCCTTGCCAATAATTTCCTCCATTTCCTTTAACTTAAACCCTGTGATGGTAGAGATAATCACATGATTTTCGGTCAGCAGGTCTTTTATTTCGGTCAATACCTCTCGAATATGCCTTGGCTGTACGGCAAAAATAAGGACGTCTGCATTTGCTACGGCCTCTCTGTTATCAGAGGTTACCACAACATGTTCATGCGCTTTGTAACTTTCTAATGCGCTACTATTTCTTTTAGTGAGATAGAGTGATTTTGCAGTATGGGTAGAAATAAGCCCTTTTGCAATAGCAAGACCTAAATTTCCTGCACCTATGATCGCTATTTTCATTCGTTTGTATATTTTAGTTAAAAAGCAATTCCTTTAAATTGTAACCCTGTGGTTTCATCCAAATCATGTATCAAATTCATGTTTTGAATAGCCTGACCCGCTGCTCCTTTTATAAGGTTGTCGATAATGGAAGTTATCAATACTTTATCCTCAATTTTTTGAACTTGAATAATACAATTATTGGTGTTTACTACTTGTTTTAAATTGATCGCACTTTTGCTGATAAAAGTAAAAGGAGCATCTGCGTAATATTCTTCGTATAGCGCAACCAATTCTTCTTCGCTTAAGTCACTTTTAGTATACATACTGGCAAAAATTCCTCGGGTAAAGTCACCTCGTACAGGTAAAAAATTTAATTGTCCTTGATACCCCTCTTGCAATGACGACACACTTTCATGTATTTCGCCCAAATGCTGGTGGTTAAAGGCTTTGTAGATAGACATATTGTTATTTCGCCAACTAAAATGGGTGGTGGCACTTAACGACTGCCCTGCACCTGTAGAACCTGTTATGGCATTGATATGCACATCATCATGCAATAATTTTTTATCTGCCAACGGCAGTAGCCCTAGCTGGATTGCAGTGGCAAAACAACCTGGGTTCGCTATATTCGATGCTTTTTTTATTTTTTCTTTATTTAATTCCACTAGACCATAAACGAAGCTTTTATCTTCAAAATCAGCATCGTCATGTAGCCTAAAATCATTACTTAAATCAATTATCTTGGTGGCTTGAGCGAATTTGTTTTCATTCAAAAATTTCGTTGAATTGCCATGTCCTAGACAGAGAAATACCACATCAACATTCGGGTTAATTTTATTTGTAAATAGCAAGTCAGGATAGGTGATCAGATCTTGATGCGTGTCCAATACTTTTTGCCCGTGTTGAGACTGACTATACAAAAAATCAATCGTTACGTTTGGGTGATGGACGAGGCTACGAATCAGTTCCCCTGCCACATATCCAGCACTACCAATTATTCCTACTTGTATCATAATTCAGTATTTACATGTTTAAAAATTTGCATTGAATTGGCTATTATTTTCGTAAACCCTTTCACATCATCGCCACTCCAATTTTTATTGCTCTCTCCATATTCTCCAAAATCAGAAGTCATTAAATCATGATCGGACGTTATCCCTTGTACCACAAAACGATAGGGGTGTAATTCTACAGATACAGTACCTGTAACATTGGCTTGAGAGTCTTGTAAAAAGGTTTCTATGTTTCGCATTACAGGCTCGAAATACTGAGACTCATGAATAAACATGCCATACCAACTTCCTAATTGTTCCTTCCAGTGCAATTGCCATTTGGATAGCGTGTGTTTTTCTAGTGTATGGTGTGCTTTAATGATAATATTTGCAGCAGCAGCTTCAAATCCCACTCTTCCTTTAATGCCAATAATCGTATCGCCAACATGTACATCTCGTCCTATTGCATATTTATTGGCTATGTTCTCTAAAGTTTGAATGGCACTCACAGGATCCATTTTCTTGTCATCTATCCCACATATTTCTCCTTTTTCAAATTCAATTTTTAAAGTTGTCGTCTCCGTAGCTACTAACTGACTTGGATACGCCTCTTCAGGGAGTGTTTGGTGAGAGGTCAGGGTTTCCGCTCCACCCACACTTGTACCCCAAAGGCCTTTATTAATTGAATATTGTGCTTTCTTCCAATCAATAGCTACTCCATGACTTGCCAAATATTCAATCTCTTCTTTTCGTGATAATTGCTGATCTCGGATAGGGGTAATAATTTCAATTTCAGGAGCGATAAGTTGAAAAATTAAATCGAATCTAATTTGATCGTTCCCTGCTCCAGTACTGCCATGGGCAATATAGCTCGCCTTAACTTCTTTAGCATACTTTGCCAAAGCTATGGCTTGATAGATACGTTCGGCACTAACTGATAGCGGATAAGTGTTGTTTTTTAATACATTACCAAATATCAAGTATTTAATAATATGATTATAATATGCTTCCGTTTGTTCCAAAGCTATGTGATTAATTACACCTAATGAAATAGCTTTTTCTTCGATTTCTTCCAGTTCACTTTTAGAGAAACCTCCCGTATTTACAATCGCAGAATGAATCTCTAATTGTTTTTCGTGCTTCAAATATTTCACACAATAGGAGGTATCTAACCCTCCACTAAATGCTAATACTACTTTATTATTTTTCATTATTTATTATTTTATTAAGCTTAGGATAAAGCTTCGCTTTTTTCTTGATTTTTATTTTTTGTAACGCTACAAATCGAGTGAATTTCCCCCACATTTTACGTTCATTTTTCGCTACATTTTTTTCTGGAACATTACTTAAATCACAGATCATCCCAGTACAAATGCACATAGACCTGTCTGTTCGTTGTAAAATGTCGTAGTTGGTACAGCTCATACAACCTTTCCAAAAATTCTCGTCTTTTGTTAACTCCGAAAAGGTTACTGGTTTATACCCTAGGTCCGAATTAATTTTCATTACCGACAAGCTGGTGGTAATTCCAAATAATTTAGCGTTAGGAAATTTTTTCTTCGACAGGTCGAACGTTGCCTTTTTTATTCTTTTTGCCAGACCTGTTTTTCGATAATCAGGATGGACAATAAGGCCTGAATTTGCCACATATTTACGCCCTTCCCAGCTCTCGATATAACAAAAGCCTACAACTATATCGTCTGTAATAGCGATAATAGCTTTTCCTTCCTCCATCTTTTGTTGGATGTAATCAGGGGTTCTTTTGGCAATACCAGTCCCTCGGACTTTTGCCGCATTGGCCATCATGGTACAAATGGCTTCAGCAAATTGATAATGACTACTATTAGCCACGGTAATTAAAAACTGCATAATAAAAATGCGTTATTTTTTATCTAAAAGATATTAAAAATGAAATGGGGTGGTGAGTGATGATGCAGAGTACGTAGCTCCGCTAAATTAATAGATTACGCCACGGGGCGTAAGCGGAAATTTCTACGTAGAGTAGTAAACAAAGTAATCCCATTAACAACCGAAAGTTGTTGAAATGATGATGGATATTTACTTTGTGTATTCATATTGAGTAACAAAAGTATAAAATAGTATTTAAAAACACACTATTTTTTAATAAAATCTATTTTTGACGTAACCATAGATGCTAAACACTCCACCCATACATCATTATTATTTAGGCTTGGCACTAAATCCCATACCTCTCCACCTGCTTCAAGAAACAAGTCTTTAAAGGTTTCTCCCACCTCAACAGTAGTTTCAAGACAATCGGCAATAAATGCAGGGGAAAAGACCAACACTTTTTTAATTCCTTTTTGAGGCAGTTGTTGCAAAACAGCATCTGTATAAGGTTGTATCCAAGGGTCTTTCCCTAATCTTGATTGAAAAGTAGTCGTGTATTTTTCTTCTCCCAAACCTAAAGAAGCCGCTAAAAGACGAGAAGTTTCAAAACACTGCGCCCGATAACAAAGTCTATTTTTTGAATGATAACTAGAGCAACACGAATCGTTTTTTTTACAATACCCTTCCCTTGACGATTTTTCTATTTGTCTCTCTGGCAATCCATGGTAACTAAACACCACATGATCATACGTTTTTTCATTTAACATCTTCCTCCCATTTTCTGAGAAGGCTTCAATAAATGGAGGGTAGTCAAAAAACTTGTTCACAAATTTTAGGGCAGGGATAGCTTGCCATTTGTTGATCACCTCATTCACTTTCTGAATTACACTCCCCGTAGTGGCAGAGGCATATTGAGGAAAGAGGGGGATGATAATGATTTCACTTACCCCTTGCGTATTCATTTGATTAAGCACTAGCTCGATGCTTGGGTTTTGATAGCGCATTCCTAGTTTCACCACATAATCATCTCCTAGTTTTTTTTGTAACGAGGTAGTGATGTCCTCTCCAAAGTATTTTAGAGGAGAACCACGTTCATCCCAAAGCTTAGCATATTCTTTTGCAGATTTTGGTGATCGAAAAGGGGCAATAATCAAGTTGACCAACCACCACCTTGAAACAAATGGAATATCAATTACACGCTCGTCCATTAAAAATTCACGTAAATATTTACGGACATCAGCTACTGAAGGAGAGTCAGGGGTGCCTAAGTTTACTAGTAAAATTCCTTTTCTAGCTTTCATAAATTAAAACGCATTAGCTTGCCACACGATATACCCATATACCCCAAAACGTACAAATCGAGATAATGAGTAAATAAAGTAATATTTGAAAGGAAAGCGGAATGCCGCTACGGCCATGGCTACTGCTGAAAATGGCAGAGGCGTAAGTGCAGCCGTAATAACAAGTATCCCTCCAAATCGTTTTAAATATTTTCGGTATTGAAGTAAGTATTTTTCTTCGATGTGCAAGAAAAAAGGAAGCCCTCTCATTGAAGCACCAATAAAATAACCCGAAATACCTGCACCAAAGGAAATGACACTAAGAAACGCTACATTAATGATATAGGAATCGGATATTCCTCCATGAATAGACCAGATCATAAATACCTCTGGAGGGACAATACCAAAAACAACCTCTGAAATTAAGAAAATGCTATAGACCAAGAGGGGCTTATTATGAACTGGCTCCATCCAATGTTCTGTAGGACCGAATATTTGCTTGACAATTACAAAAATGATAACCAAACCAACAAACCATACCAATCCTTTCCAGAGATTACTGAGTAAAAATCGATAACGTGGTTTTATAAACATGAATTTTAGAGATTAATTTGTATTCGTTTGCTAATCACAACTATAGCAAATTGTATTATAAAATTTGGACTTGCAAGATATGATTCTCAAAGCAACAATAATCACTTTTTCGAAGATTATTATTACTTCTTTAGCCGACCGTTCATGTTTCATCAAAAACTACGGTTGATTATTTGGCAAAGTGATTTTGAAAGTTGTTCCTTTGCCTTCCTCACTTTCTAATTCTATTTGCCCATCCATTTTTTTAATTGCGTTCTTAACAATGTATAGCCCTATTCCTGAGCCTTCAGATAATTCTGTCGCGCGATAAAACATATCAAAAATTTTAGGTAAAGTAGAAGTGGGGATTCCAATACCGTTGTCAGAAAAAATAATGGTAGCTTCTTTGAGTGTCACTTTAATGTCTACATAAATAAAGGCATTATTAATTTCTTGATTCATGTATTTAATAGCATTCGAAATTAGATTTCGCAACACTTCACTAATCCTCCACTGGTCGCCATGGAATGGTTTCCCTTTCACTATCACCTTTTTCTTTATTGATGTGGCACCATTTATATAGTTTAATTCTGTAAATTTTTCTTCAATTATGCCTTTAAAATCAATCTCACTATTACTTTTTTCTACTTTTAGATTTTTCGAATGACTTAAAACATCACTTATAAAACGATCCAATTGCGTAATTCTCTCTCCAATCAACTCAATGTACTGCCTCAAATTATCATCATTATCATCGAGACTAGCTAGGTGAACTAGTCCTAACGTTGATGATAATGGAGACCGTAGATCATGAGATACTTTGTATACAAAATTATCAAGCTCTTCGTTTCTTATTTTCAGCTCATCTTCTACTTTTTTACTTGCTCTTATGTCTACATATATTCCATATATGGCAATTACCTTCCCTTTTAAAGAAACAGGCACTCCGTAGATCATGACTGGCACCAAGTTGCCATTTTTATCAGAACGTACCGACTCTACTTCTTTTACGATATTTCCATCCGTAATCAGACTATTGATATTAATGGATTGGCCTTGATAATTTTTGGGGATAATAAGTTGGTTAAGTTTCTTAGTATAGCACTCCTCATTGGTGTATCCGAATATATCTTGAAACCCTTTATTGATTTGAACAACCCTTTTTGAGGAATCGAGCAAAACAATACCTATAGGGGCACTTTCAAAAAGTTGGGTTAATAATTTTTCGCTTTTCTTTAATATTTTTTCCGTAGAGACTTTATCCGTAATGTCATTGGCAATAATCTGAATGGCGGGCTCACCCTCTTCTTCGAAAGGAATTCCCACCATTTCCACAATAATTTCTTTTCCGTCTTTTCTTATGAGAACTTCTTCTACGCTCCTACTTGCTTTTTTACTTCGAAACACTTGAGCAATTCTGTTTTTTGCTCTCTCTCTATGATCTAGTTTTACAAATTCTAGGATATCTTTGCCTATTAATGGTTCTGTCTCCCAATCAACACCCAAAAGTTCATACGTTTGGTCATTTACGAAAACTACTTTCCCTCCACGGTACACAATTATAGAGGTAGGAGAATATTCTACCAACCCTCTGTAGCGTGCTTCACTCTCTGCTAATGTTTTTTCATACTTTTTCCTGCTGTTAATATCTTGTATAGTACCAGTGAGCCTAATGGCCGTCCCATTTGGTAAACGGTCAGTTACCTGCGCTTTAAAAAACAACCAAATCCACTTCCCCTCTTCACTCTTAATGCGCATTTCCAAATCCAAAAACTCGGTTAATCCTTTTAAATGATTAATGATTTTTTGATAAATTATTGCCTTTTCACTGGGGTGAACAAACTCCATCCAGTTTTTTAAATTTTCATTAAATTGTTTTTTCGTATACCCTAGCGTTTTTGTGAAAAACGAATCGTTAGTAGAAAAACTGTTTTTCGATAAATTCCAATCCCATAACCCTAAATTCGCCCCTTTTAATGCTAATTTTAATCTATTAGCTGCCGTTTTTTCACTTTGTTGTGCCTTGTGTTCAGTAGTAATATCGGTTAATATACCATATCTAATGATCGTACCTGTTGCCGTTTTTTCGGGACGAGAATTCCCTCTAATCCATTTCGTTTTACCATCTACAATAAAACGACCCTCCCATTCCCAATTCAAAAACTTATCTTCAGCTTTTTTATTCGACTTCAAATAACTTACAATATCATCGGGGTGAATAAGTTGCTTCATCAACTTAGGGTTCGATCGTATTTTTTTATCAGAATAGCCAAATACAGACTCACATGACTGGCTTATGTAGTTAAAAACACCTTCCCCTCCAGGGATAGCAATGTATTCATAAATAACACCAGGTAAATTTTTTGTTAACTTTTGAAATTTTTGTGCAAACCATGAATAACCAAACCCTTGACTGTCCATTCCCGATAGATCTACAATCGTTATTTCCAACCCATTAAACGCTCCCTTGTCATCAAGATTTGTTTTTATAAAACCAGAAAATTTCTTTCGAATATTTTTTAAGCTCTTAATACTAGAGGTCTTCTTCGTTTCGTATTCAACAATAGGCATTTCAGACATATCAATAGCATTTTGATCTTTAATTTGCTCGATCAAATCCAACTCTGCTAATTGCTCATCTTGAAATAGATTATAATTTCTCCTTATAAACTGTTCCGATTTTGGCGTTATCCCCCACAGTTCTCGACACGGGGTATTAAAATAAAGTGGTACTCCTTCTTTCGAAAAGATAATTTTGGGTAAAGAAGTGTCGTCATAAACAATGTCATTGACAGAAAGTTCAGAGAATTGTTTGTCGATCGTTATCACTTCTTTTATGGTGCCAAACCCACCTGTGATCACATTATAATCATCGACAATGGGTTGTATGTTCAGCGTATAATAATAGATTTTATTGCCACTGCAGGGCATGTACACATTATGTTGAGAAGTATGTGGTATCCCATTGAGCACACTTTTTGTTATTTTTTCAAAAGCCTTGTTATTAGCAAATAGGGGAGTATTATAGATGAGAAGGTCTCTCGTCTGTTGCGAAGAACAACCAAATTGTTGTTCTAATTTCTTGTTCCATATTGTTGTAACAAATTGATTGTTAAACACAAAAATGCCATCAGCACTACTGTCTAACAGATGTTCAACCTTCATTATTGATTTTTATCATTTTATGGAATACTTTGTCAAGTAACGG
>JAOULS010000077.1 GCA_029881895.1 Cyclobacteriaceae bacterium
TAAAAAATAGGGCAAATATTACATTGTGCTATAATTTGGATAATTGAGTGGAAAATAACAATTATTCTAAGCAATTTTATATCTACAATTTAAATGTAGATGTTATGTTATTCTATTTCGTCTTGATGGCGCTATTTTTTATTCCATTTTTCTATTCTGCTTATCGCTTTAATCAGGAAGTTTCGTAATATTTCTGTTGCTTTTTTTAAGCTATAATTTTTTCTCGCCTCATTATTTGATCACAATATTATTTGTAGATTAAAAGGGTTGGTAAATAAATAATTTAGATATAGTTTTGCCGACCTACTAGCACAAGAAAATAATTATGCGCACGTGGCGGAATTGGTAGACGCGCCAGCTTGAGGGGCTGGTGACCGCAAGGTCGTGGAGGTTCGACTCCTCTCGTGCGCACTTAATTTAATATGGTCTTTTATACTTACATATTGAAAAGCAAAAAGACAGGTAAATATTATAAAGGGCACACCTCTGATCTTAGCATACGACTTGATCAACATAACAAAGGAAAGACAAAAAGCACTAAAAGTGGTATTCCTTGGTCAGTTGTTTATTATGAAAGATATTCGTCACGTGAAGAAGCTATTTTGAGAGAAAAATACTTTAAAACAGCTTCAGGAAGACGTTATATCAAATCTCTTAATTTAGACAGTAGTGTTGGAGGTTCTCTGCCCGAATGACCTAGTAAAACAATTATGACTAAGGCAATCAATAACAACCTTAAAAGAAATATTCTAATAAACCCATAGTTCGGTCAGGCTGGGACTCCTCTCGTGCGCACTTAATTTTTCTTCTTTTTCTTAAACAATCTCTTAAACCGTTCTCCGAAATTTTTCTTTTCTTTAGCTAGACTGTCGCCAAAGTCTTTGGTAATTACTTTGTCTTTTTTACCGAATATTTTTTCCATAAAAGTGGCATCATCCATTTCGGGTAGACAATCCATTTGTTCGGCTAATGAGTCTGATAAAGCAGGAAATCTTGCTTTTGATACGGTGATTAATTCATCATCGGAATTTATGCTTTTAAGGAATAATGCCGTGATCGGCAGTGCGGTGTTCGCCCCTTGACCTAAGTTGGTGGTTCTAAACTTGTACGTTGGGTTATCAGCTCCCACCCAGCTTATCATTACTAGGTTTGGTGTGGCAGCGGCAAACCACCCATCGGTATTGCCTTGTGTTGTTCCTGTCTTGCCTATTATGTCATTTTTTAATCCGTATTTCCATCGTATTCGTGAGGCTGTGCCATGGTTAACCACATTTTTCATCATGTCAATCATCATATCGCACGTTTCTTGACGCAGTACTTGATCTTTAGGCCGGAAGCCATTTTCATAAACTATTTCACCGTGTTTATTTTCGATAGCCATAATGGTGTAAGGCTGTATAGGCGTTCCATGATTCACAAAAGTGCTATAAATGGTAGCTAATTCAGAAACAGAAAGATTGGCAGTACCCAACGCTAGTGATGGTACAGAAGGTAACTCACTTTCAACCCCCATTTTATTGGCTAATTGTATGATGTTGTTTATTCCGGTCTTATCAATCAGGTTAACGGCTACGGTGTTTACCGACTTTGTAAGTGCTCCCTTCATAGAAAATTTCATGTTGTAATTGTCTTCACCGTTAGATGGAGTCCAATTATCAAAATTTTCATAGGTGGTTTTCTCGGCAGAGATGTAGTCGCAGGGAGCGATGCCTTTTTCTATCGCAGCAGCATAGACAATGGGCTTAAAAGTAGACCCTACTTGTCGCTTAGTGGTATAGTTTACATGGTCGTATTGAAAGTATTTAAAATTGATGCCACCTATCCATACTTTTACTTGTCCTGTTTGTGGCGATACGGCCATAAACCCTGTATTTAGAAATGACAAATAGTGTTTAATGGAGTCCATGGGAGTAATTTGTACTTCTTTTTCTCCTTGCCAAGTAAAAATATCCATTCTATATTTAGTGTTAAAAACCGCAGTTATTTCTTCTTCTGTTGCGCCTTCTTCTTTCAATTTCAGATATCGCTGCGATTGGTGGATAGCACTTTTTAATATGTTTTTATTTTTTCGCCAAGGTTCTTTTGTTTTTATGTGACTATCAAATGTTTTTTGTAAGTCCGTCATATGAGTTTTCATGGCATTTTCTGCATGACGTTGCATTCTTGCATCAATGGTGGTGTGAATTTTCAGACCATCGGTATAAAGATTGTACATAGCACCATCAGGTTTTGTATTAGCAGCACACCACTTTAGTGCACGTTGTCTTACTTGTTCTCGGAAATAGGTGGCAATACCCTCTTGATGTGAAATTTTTTTGTATTGCAAAGCGAGTAATTCATTTTTGTACCCAGTAGCTTCGGTTTTGGTAAGGTAGTCATATTTTACCATTTGATTAATGACCACATTTCTTCGAAAGCGAGCTTTGTCAGGAAATAATCGTGGGTTGTACGAATAATTTGCTTTGAGCATGCCTACTAATACTGCTGCCTGAGGAACACTAAGCTGTTTTGAAGAGGTACTGAAAAATCGGTTGGCAGCACTTTCTATACCATAGGTGTTGTCTCCAAACGGCACAGTATTGAGGTATAACGTAATAATTTCTTCTTTACTATAGGCTTGCTCTAGCCTACGAGCGATTAATATTTCTTTGATTTTAATAATTGGGATGGAGAAATGTTTGTATTGTGCTCTCCCAAAAATGTTTTTGGCTAATTGTTGCGTAAGTGTACTTCCGCCACCACCACTACGGTCTTGAAGAATAGCGGTTTTTATAATCACACGGATAAGGCTTCTGTAGTCAATGCCATGATGCTCGAAAAAGCGAGCGTCTTCAGTAGCGACAAGTGCATTAATGACGTTTTTTGAAATGTCTTGATAGAGTACCGCTGATCGGTCTTGTAAATAGTATTTTCCTAGGAGCTCTCCATCTGCACTATACACTTCACTGGCTTCCATGTTGCGAATCGATTTTAATTCATCTATGGTAGGTATTTTGCCATAAAACCCCATGCGAACACTTATTATGAATAGCGAAAATGATACGGTTAAAATAAAGATCAGTTGCACCGAAATTCGAAAAATTTTCTTCTTGTAGTTCGAAATGGGTTGTGAGTTTTTTGTGCCTGATTTATTTTTGTTTTTTGTCATTCTTCTATAAAAAGTATACGAAAGTAAGAAGTGTATTTTATATAGACAACCCTGAAAAATGGACTAAACGCTCTAGATTGCAGAAATCCTCTCCGATAGCTATCGGAGAGGGTTTTTATTGCTTAATACTTCCAGATTACATATCTGGAAGAGCGAAATTCAATAACTATAATACTATTCGCAACTGAGCTAGTAATGTTTCGCTGCGACTTTACTCTTGATTAGTGATGGCATACTTGGTCTCAGCGTGAATTAAGAACCAGTTGGGATGATTAAAGGAAAAATATTTTTAAAAAAAAATACACTCGGTTTAAGAAAACAAAGAAAATAAAGTAACCCTTTAGTATATTCGTGTAAATATTTAAAAATGAGTCCTGATTTTAAAAAATTGATTATTAGCTTAAGTTTGGTAACATTTAGTGTTTTATCAGGGGTTTTTGGATTTATGTTTATTGAAGGGTACGAATTTTTAGAAGCCTTTTACATGACCATAATAACGGTATCTACTGTAGGATATCAAGTATCTGAACCATTATCGAATGTAGGAAAAATATTTGTAAGCATCTATATTATGTTTAACGTAGGAATTTTTGCTTATATCGTGACCTATTTAGCGAGTTATGTGTTTGAAGGGGAGTTTAAAAATGAGTTTTATAAATACTTTAATTACAAAGGCGTTATGAAATTAAAAAATCATGTAATTGTATGTGGCTATGGCCGAAATGGAAGAAAAGCATGTCAAGAATTAACATTTCAAGGCACTCCGTTTGTAGTTATTGAAACGAGGAAAGAAGTAATTGAAGAATACATTGATGTAAAAACCATCCCTTTACTACAAGGCGATGCTGGTAATGAAGATATACTGATTAAAGCCAATATAGAACATGCAACGCACCTTATTTCTACCTTGCCCGATGATGCTCAAAATGTATTTATTGCCCTAACAGCAAAAGAGTTGAAACCTGATATTATTGTAATTTCTCGACTTAGTGATCCGAAAGCAGAAAAGAAATTAAAAAAAGCGGGGGTAGATGAAGTTGTTATGCCCGATACCTTAGGTGGTCGTCATATGGCACACCTTATTACCAAACCATACATTATCAAATTTTTAAATATGATAGATGGTATTGAAGGAGGGTTTGAAGTAGAAGAATTCTATTTCGAACAATTTAAAGGTGAATTTGAGGGTAAAGCCATTCAGGACCTTCATGTACGCACCAAAACAGGTGTTAATATTTTAGCAGTAGGGAAACGTGAAGGCAGTCTTCAAATTAACCCAGAACCTACTACCATTTTAAAAAACGACTGGTATTTTATTGTAGTGGGTCGAAAAATCGACATGGATCAGTTTAAGGAAATATATATTAAGTAGGTAATAAACAGTTAATCAGCTGCTTATAAATATACCAGACGAATAATGGAGTACAGATCTCTTCGGTTTGGCAGACAAGATAAAACAACTATTCTGTAGCAAACGTTCTCGCAAAGACCAGTTGGGTGCTTTGATTTCATGCAATTTAGTTGGGAATGACACCTGATTGTTAACAAAAAACATTAGGGGAGGTATCAAAATTGGTATTACATGACCTTAATGTTTTTCCGTTCAGATAATGAATGATTATATTTGATAAAGTATAGGATGAAAAATAATTTGGTGTTTTATATTTAATAAAATAGATGTCAAAAAGCGATATGTTTTGATTTTCATACATCTCTAGTAATTCAAATTTGAAGAAAAAATCCAGTCACTAATATTTCAAGAACAACACACATGAGTATAAACGTAAAATTATTAAAATCAATATGTGAAGCACCTGGTGTGCCAGGCTATGAGAGTAAAATCAGAAACCTTATTATTAAGGAAGTAAAACCACTTGTTGATGAATTGGAGGTCGATAATATGGGGAATATAATCACCTTAAAAAAAGGAAAAGATGCTACGAAAAAAGCAATGGTAGGAGCGCACATGGATGAAATCGGATTTATGGTCTCGCACATAGACGATAATGGATTTTTGAGATTTACTACATTAGGAGGTTTCGACCCTAAAACATTAACGGCTCAGCGTGTTGTTGTACATGGTAAAAAAGATTTGGTTGGGGTGATGGGAACCAAGCCCATTCATGTAATGTCAGCAGAGGAAAGGACAAAAATGCCTAAAACCACGGATTATTATGTGGATATGGGGATGAAAAAGGAGGAAGTAGAAAAATATATAAGTATCGGAAATCCTATCACCAGAGAACGGGAGCTGATAGAGATGGGAGACTGTGTAAATTGTAAGTCAATTGATAATCGTGTGTCGGTTTTTGTGCTTATTGAAACTTTAAGGGCACTAAAAGATGTTCCTTATGATATATATGGTGTGTTCACAGTACAGGAAGAGGTAGGGATAAGAGGTGCAAATGTAGCAGCTCATAAAATTAACCCTGATTTTGGTTTTGGACTGGATACTACCATAGCATTCGATTTGCCTGGAGCTCAACCGCATGAAATGGTTACGAAACTAGGTGATGGAACGGCTATAAAAATACTAGATGCGATGACGATTTGTGATTACAGAATGGTGGATTATATGAAGAAAGTGGCAGAGGAGAAAAAAATAAAATGGCAAAATGAAATATTAACAGCAGGAGGAACAGATACCGCAGGTATTCAACGAATGGGGAAAGATGGAGCAATATCTGGAGCGGTTTCTATTCCGACAAGACATTTGCATCAGGTGATAGAAATGGCACATAAAGAAGATGTTGAGGGCAGTATAGCTTTGCTAAAGGCATGTCTGGAGGAATTAGATCAGTACGACTGGAGTCATAAATAAAACAGTAAAATGAAAAAACGAGAAAGAAGAAATAGTGCCTTGAAAGGAATATTGATAAGGAGTAACGCCATCTCTTCTATCTCGATAGTGGAATATTGGAAAAAGGCACTAATTGTTGTAGTGATGAGCCTGATGCTTATAGACGTTTCTGCTCAAAAATCATCAGTAGCGATTAGTGGAGTCGTAATGGATGCGGATAGTGTTAGAGCAATACCTTACGTTAATATTCTATTGAAAAACTCGTTTTTTGGTACTGTTTCGGATAACTCAGGTCATTTTAGTTTTACAGCTAGTGAAGGAGATACGCTTCAATTTTCCTGTATTGGTTATTTCGATGCTTATTTTATAATGCCCGAAAACCTGAATGGAGATAGCTATTCTTTAATTCAATTATTACGCAAAGAAACTATTATGCTTGAAGAGGTAGTGATTTTCCCTTGGCCTGAGTATGAACAATTTAAAAATGCTTTTTTAACTACTCAGCCCAAACGTAATTTAGGTGACGTGGCCTATGAGAGCAAACGTAAAATAAAAAGAATTTCGGTAGAGGAGTACGAGCGAAATAAGTATTACTATAATATGTATTATAATAATCAATTATACGATTTAACAGGAATTGTTCCTTTTAATAATTTCCTGAACCCTATGGAGTGGACGAACTTTATCCGAAATGTAACGGCTAAAAAGTACAAAAAAGAAAAAAAATAGCGACCTTTGTAAAATAAAATGTTTTGCACATAAAAACAGAATCATGAATAAAGTCAATTTTTCGAATATTGAGCCTAAAGATTTCTCGAAAGTTATTCATAAAAGGGTAAATCAATACTTTAAAGATAAAGGGATTTCGAAAACGGGAAACTTCCACATGTATTTGAAAACAGCTATGATGCTGTCGCTTTATTTTGTGCCTTACGTAATTTTGCTCTTGAATATACTTCCGATATGGGCGATGTTTGTGATGTATGCTATTATGGGGGTAGGCATTTCTGGAATTGGGCTATCGATCATGCATGACTCTAACCATGAAGCTTTTTCGGATAAAAAATGGGTGAATAAGTTGTTTGGATATTCTATGAATGTTATCGGATTTAGTGCCTATAACTGGAAAATGCAACACAATGTATTACACCATACGTATACAAATGTATATGGATTGGACGAAGATATTCACGATAAGCCTTTCATTCGACTTTCTCCACATGGCATATTAAAAAAACATCATCGTTATCAGCACCTTTATGCGCCATTATTATACTGTTTTTCAACGATTAGCTGGTTTTTTATTAAGGACATAAAGCAATTAAGCGTGTATAAGAATAGTAAGTTAACCTCAAAAAACACAACAGAGGCTATCTATAATACGCCTATCACCATACTCACTAAAATTGTTTTGCTCTTTTATATCATAGCTCTTCCTATCATGATAGGACTGCCAGTTTGGGTGGTAATAACAGGGTTTGTTTTAATGCACATGATTGGAGGGTTGTTAATTACTACCATTTTCCAATTGGCGCATGTTGTAGAGGGACCAGAACATCACGATGCACACAAAACGGACATGATTGAAGGAAGTAGAGCTGTACATCAGTTAAAAACCACGGCAAATTTTGCTATGAAAAACCCTTTAGTTACTTGGTTTGCAGGTGGCTTGAATTTTCAAATCGAGCATCATCTTTTCCCTACTATTTGCCATGTTCATTATACTAAAATTTCGAAAATTGTAAAGGAAACGGCTCAAGAGTTTGGGTTGCCCTACTATCATCAACCTAAAATGTGGAAAGCAGTAGTGTCGCACCTAAAAATGTTGAAACAGTTTGGCAATATGAAAGCCGCTTAATACAGTTTACCGATTGCTACACCTCCAAAGGCTGCCAATAGTCCGATGACCACACTTAAGGAGATGTAGGTAATTAATGTAGCCCATTCTCCTTCTTGGTATAAGAGATGATTTTCATAAGAAAAAGTAGAGAAAGTAGTGAAGCTGCCACAAAAACCAGTAGCTAGGAAAAAGCGCATTTCATGACTCAGAATTTGCTCTTTATCAGCAAGGGCATAAATTATCCCTAGTAGAAAACATCCGATAAGGTTCACAGTAAAAGTGCCATAAGGATATGCTCCAAAGAAATTTTTATCAATAAATAACGATAGCCAGTACCTTGAAACACTTCCTAGAAAACCTCCCACCCCTATAATTAGTGATATTTTTAACATGATTTTGACTTCGTTAGAATGAATTCAATTGCTGCAATGACCACATTATTTACGAATTTCCCAAATATTGGTGGTGGCATTAAAATATTTTTCAGGTACGTTAATATTTTGCTCACCATATAATTTCTGTGCGTCTTTCAGAAATAGTCGCATACTTTCATAGTCTTGCATGCCTGTGAAAAATTCATCTTTATACGCATATTCGGATGCGGGTCAGATATAAAATTCCTTTCTTCCTTTCTCGTTAGGTGTATATACCCAAGTAAGTTGGTAATTAGCATTTTCAACCCATGATTTGTCTCCAGATTTAGTGATTTTAAAATGGAGCATAGTGCCGCCATCAGTATATCGCTTTCGTTGGTTTGAGACAAAATTACCCAATGAGTAGGCTACAAAACTATTTTCATGTTTTTCGATTCGTTGTAGCACATGTGGGTGCGACCCGATGATGATGTCCGCTCCTTTTTCGATGCAAAACTGATATAAGCGTTGTTGCGCTTCGCTTGGGTTATGCTGATACTCTAGCCCCCAATGCATAAACACAATAATTTTATCTACGTATGATTTTTTAGCTCGAATAATATCTTCTTCAATCTTCGATTCGTCAATTAAGTTAACAATGGTAGGAGAGGGGATAGGAAGTCCGTTTGTGCCGTACGTATAATTAAGGATAGCCACCCGAATGTTTTCTTTTTCTAAAATCAACAGAGGGGTGAGTTCTTTTTCTTGAGCATTTCTAAAAGTACCAGTATGTTGAATTTCTAGACTGTCTAATAGATCGAGGGTGGTAACAATTCCCGCTTTCCCTCTATCACAGCTGTGATTATTAGCCGTCACTAATACATCAACGCCAGCATTTTGTAGTCCACTGGCTAATGCCGCAGGAGAACTAAACCGTGGATAGCCTTTATACGGTTTGATGCCGAGTGTTACTTCCAAATTAGCAATGGTGAAATCAGCAGCATTCATGTGTGGTTTTAGGTACTGAAATACTGAATTGTAATCAAAATCATTGGTTTTTTCCTGATACGCAGATCGGATTTGCGTATCGTGTCCCATTACATCACCAATAAAAGTAAAAGAGACACTTGTTGTGCTTGATTGTGCAAATAAAGTGTACTGGAAAAGACATAAGACTACAGTCAAAATTGTATGCGAATGTGTGATGTAGTTTTTGATCATTACTATTTTTTAATTTTCTTATCAAGAATAAAACCACAATTTAATTGCTAACCCTAATACTGCAACGACAAGGAATCTTTTAATCCATTTATCTCCAGCTTTAACTGACCACCGGCTGGCAACCCAAGCGCCAGTGGCATTTCCCACGGCCAAAGAAAGGCCATACTCCCAGTTTATCATTCCTTTCCAAATAAATACACCTAAAGCTGCTGCGGTGTAAATTAATGCTACAAATACTTTAATAGCATTCGTTTTCACTAAAGAAAGGTGGTTGATATTAACCAATGAGGCGATAATTATAAACCCGATTCCTGCCTGAATAAATCCACCATACATTCCTACAAAAAAGAAAACAATAGTGCCAATGAGTTGATGCTTAAAACCCATTCTCTCTTCTCTATTTGATGAAATTTTTGGAGACAGTACAGTTACAAAAATTACCGCAATCATAATAATAGCAATAATCTTGTTAAAGAGTGCATCTTCCAATTTAGTAGAAACCAATGCTCCTATGATCGCACCTGGAATAGCTGCTAATGACAAATAAGTCCCATATGGGAGTGGAGACACGCCTTTTGACCTAAAACCTGCTACAGCAAAAACATTTTGAAAAAAAATAGCTACACGATTGGAGGCATTGGCTACTCCAGGAGGTAATCCAAGAAATATTAGAATGGGCATACTAATTAACGACCCACCTCCTGCCACTACATTTATAAAGCCAGCTAATATACCTACTCCTATTATTAAAGCATATTCATAATATTGCATGGCGCAAACATAAGGAAAAAAGTGCTTTGTATATAAAAAAAGTAGCCAAGTATTGACTAGACTCTTTTTAAAGCGTATTCTTTCCAAAATAAAAAATTTTATAGGATGAGATAAACGGCTAACTTTACCGCTGAAGCATAAATAATATGGAAATACTTATCAAAAACATAAAAGGACTTGTTCAGGTGAGAGAGGTTGCGCCTAAATGGGTGGCGGGTAAGGACATG
>JAOULS010000078.1 GCA_029881895.1 Cyclobacteriaceae bacterium
CATACAGTTGTTTTTTACCTTCTTCTACTAACAGGCGATCCCTCATTTTGGCATATCGTAGCGGTTGTGCTTCTCCTTGTTTAAAAGCCTTCTCTAGTAAAGGAAAATAGTTAGACCGGACCTCATGTGTAGTATGATTAATAATAAGAGCAGCTCCTGCTGCTGCATATTCTGTAACAGAAGAAGCGGTTGGCCAGCCGTATTTGTCCAGAAGTTCTAACAGCCTCTTTTCATTTTCCTTCATGTTTTTTTCTTCCATGGCAAGAATGGGAAAGATGGCGGGAGTGCTGAAATAGCCTCTATTTTGCATGTACTTTCTTCTTTCAATGTTTCCTACATACATAAACCCTTGATCTTTAATAATCATTCTGAACAACTCCTTAGCAAAGGGCTCATTTCTTATTGGTCCATTTTTAGCTTCATATTTTCTAACCTGATCAGCTTCTACTGTTTCCCATCTAGGGTCATCTATAAGGCTTAAAAATTCAGGGTTATATAATGCCTCTAAGGTTGAGTCATTTTGGAGGGCATGGTTGAGAAAATAAAATGATGTGTCTCTCATTTGAGAAGTCCATAATAGTGCCGAGGTTGAAGCAATATTGTAAGACACTTCTCTGGTTGGGTTCTTCATCATTGCTTCACCATATTTTATTAAAGCGGGCATTAGAAGCCCTTGATTTTTTAAACTGTCTGCCTCTCTTAAATCAATTTGCCCAAAGGCAACTTGAAAACAGGCTAATGATACTAAGGACAACGCAATTCTTTTTTTCATAACTTTTATTTTTTTTTGACAAGAATATACCTATTCTGTCATTTAAAACGTAAAAGTCGATGAACTGCAGGTTTTATGATGGATATAACAACCTGCCCACGCAAAGTATGCTTAAACTCCCATGATAAGTATTCGACATTACAACTGTCGAATAGCGGGCTTTTGCCAGGTTTTTTTGAGGGCCGCATGCAGCCCGTCAGCTCTAGTGATTACGGATTACAAATCCATAAGAGCGAGAAAATGTAAACAGCAAATCAACCACACGCTTGATAAAAGCACTGAAAACAATCTTTATTGAATTTAATTAACAAGATAGGCTTATGTATATTAGCAAAAAAAAAACATGAAGGTATTTTTTAAAACACTTTTACTATTAACCATTTTTATTCCATACCAAGGAATTGCACAGCAAATTAACGATGGAAAATGGAAAGGCACTATTCATTACCAAACCGTAGAAGTTCCTTTCAATTTTAATTTTGAAAACGTAACCGATAGCTCTGCGATTGTAATTATTAAAAATGCAGAAGAACAAATTAGAATTGAAAATGTAGTGATCAAAGAAGATAGCCTCTTTATTCCTATGTATGTTTTTGATGCTGTTATTAAAGCAGTTTATAAGGATGGAAAGATGACAGGGGAATGGCATAAAAACTACCGAAAATCAAAAGGCCCATTGTTTACGGCTGAGTTTAATCAGCCAAGGTTCTCAAGTGCATTACCTAAAAGTAACGTATCTATTGAAAATACTTGGAACATAACACTAACGCAACCAGATGGTCAAACTTCTATATCTGTAGGGTTATTTAGCCAAAATAAAAATAAAGTGAGAGGATCGTTATTGACTGAAACCGGAGATTTTAGGTTTTTTGAAGGTGTAATTTATGGAGATTCTATACGACTGTCCTCGTTTGATGGGGTGCACGGATTTCTGATGCTGGGCAGTTATCAAAATAATACTTGGAGTGGCGTTTTTCATTATGAAAATGACTATTCCGAAAAGTGGGCCGCTACGTATGATGCTGAAGCTAAACTAACCGAACCGTTTTCATTAATTACGGTTAAACCAAACACACATAAGTCGTATTACGACATACTGTCAGCAGGGGGAGATTATAATGCTATAGACAGAGATAAGTTAGAAGGGAAAGTGGTTATAATTCAATTAATGGGTACTTGGTGCCCCAATAGCTTAGACCAATCAAAATATTTAGCTCAGTGGTATAAAAAACAAAATCACGAGGAGCTAGCATTAATAGCTGTAACGTATGAGCCTGGCGATAAATTTTATGCCCAACAACGTATAGAGTCGTACACTACCCAATTAAATATCACTTACCCTATGTACATAGGTGGGTCGTTAAGTAAAGCACAAGCTGCACTTGCATTTCCTAATATGACTAAAATCAATGCTTTCCCTACTTTGGTTATGATTGATAGGCAAGGTTATATCCGTTTTATCGACAGCTACTTTAATGGCCCTGCTACAGGAGCTTACTATCAAGAATTTGATAAAAATTTTAATGAAAGAGTAGAAATATTACTAAGGGAGTAACGCCTGACTATACTGCGTTGGGCGGAAAATTATGATTACTTCCCAAATTGCACTTAGCCATACGATAATTTAAAAGTAAATACTTCATGGCGGACTTACTAAACTACCATCAACTTTTCTTAACCTACAAACGCCCAATGCTGTTATAGGCGATGTTATGGCCTGTTAGAGCTTAGTCAATTCTTGTTTTAGAAACTGTTCAAGAGCTGGTGATGGCTTATTCAAATCTGAGTCGATAATATTTCCTTTGTGATCAATGAGTATATATTTTGGTATTGACTTTATAAAGTACTTTTTTCCAAATTCAGAGTTAAGTCCATCCTCTATTATTAATTCTATTCCCAGATTTTCAGGGTTAGTTTTAGCTATATACTTTTTCCACTTCTCAATTGAACGTTCTACTGAAATCATCAGGATGGTAATTTTATTATTGTCTTTAAAATTTTCTGCAATTTTTAACATATCTGGTCGCTCATCAATACAGGGTGCACACCAAGTTGCCCATGCATCAATAAGAACTAATTTCCCTTTCAAGTCAAATAATGAAACTTCAGACCCATCAGGTTTTTTAGCAATAAAATTAAAGGCTTTTTCACCTTGCTGAGAGTGAAAATATGAATTAGTAGATGTAGAGATTAAACTTGAATACTTGTTATCTTTTTCGTGATCTAATGCTAATTTAATAGATGGTGTAGTGAATAATTGTCTATGCCTTTTCCAATATTGTGGATGTTCGATCACTTCCTTTATATAAATAGCTTTCAAGAAATCTTGCAAATCTTCGTTTTTGGTTTGTTTTTCTATGAAACTTAGAAATGAATTAATACTTGGAATTGAGTCATTCTGTCTCAGAAATTGAACTTCATATTTATAAAGAAGATTAGTAGGACTCAGTTTATTAATTTCATTATTATTTTTGATACTATCAATGAAGTTGAAAAAATGGTTGTCTAGGGAATAACTTCTAATCCACCTTCCATAGAAAAACAAGAAGTTGTAGGCACGTGTCCGATTCTCAAATTCAAGGATTTCAATATCATCCTTGCTTAGTGTATTTTTAAATCCATTGATAATTTTTGATCTTGTTACAATTATACTATCAAACAGGTGTCGAATTCTTTTCGGGTTGTCCTCTCCAAAAATCTCTGCACCATAAACACGAAACATATTATTGTTATTCTGCAATATGAAATTTGCTAATGAATCTAGCTTATCATGTTTTGTTATTAGGGAGGATGAGTCAACGACTATAATTTTTTTGCTATTTGGTTTAAGAATGGTGATATAAGAAATATCAGACTCTTTAACTTGAATAGTAGCATTAATAGGTTTATTAATTGGAAATTTGTATTCTTTTTCAGAATCTGACAAGGGGATGCTTACCAATAATTGATTAGTGACTAAGTCTCTAATGAATAATGAGTCATAAATTGGCATGTTGTTTTCAACCCGAATGGTAAACTCAGATTTACCTGAACAACCAAATATTGAAATGATGAACGCAAAAATAAATAATTTAATAATTTTCATTGGTTGTATGATAATTGGCCATAACACCTATATAACACACATTATGTGTATTATATACCTTATGATTTTATAATTATTCCTTTTACTCCTCAAAATTAAAAAATAATAAGAACAAATAAATATAAACAAAAAATGCAATATTACTATTATTGCGCTATACAATTATACTAGAGCAGCATATAATAGGTGATAATTATGTTTATATTTAAGCATGGCAAGGTTAGCAACACCACATATAAAAAAGATTAAGCAATCTCAAAAAATGCTAGAGTTAGAAAAGCGAGTAAAATGTTTGATTTTATTAAAGAATAAGCAATTCATTTCACAAAAAGAAACGGCTCAATACCTACTAAGAGTGAGCCTTAAATCAATAGACCGTTGGTTATGTATTTATTGAGATCAAGGAATTGAAGTGCTCCCCTTACTTATGAGTAGCAATAAACTCTCTAAAAGAAACCAACCTCAATTATAATCTATGAATTATTGGATAAAATATATCTTCACTTTTTTAATTATAAAAAAGAAGCAATTTGACAAGCTGTTTTTTTCTTTAAAAAAAAACGAGTACACTAAGTTTGTTATTCTTTGTGCTCCCCGCTCAGGTTCAAATTGGCTTCATACTTTACTCAATTCCCATGCTCAGATATTTTCATATGGCGAAATTTTGAGAAGGCGTTTTGAGAAAGCTCCAACCCAAGTCATCCTACCCCTTGACCAACTTGTATTTAGTCCACACCAAAAACAAGTAAAAGCGGTAGGACTAAAACTATTTTATCATTATTTAAATGAGAATAATTACCGCCAATCATTTCAAGAAATAGTGAATGACACCTCTATAAAAATCATACATTTAACTAGAAAAAAAACGTTAGAACAATACCTCTCATTAATAAAAGCACAAGAAAGTAAAAAGTGGAGCCAATCTCAATCATCAACAAAATTTGCATCCATTCATATTAACCCTAATGAATTTTATGAGTACAAACATAACCAATCAATTAATGAACAAGCCGTTTTAAAAGTATTTGAAAAGCACAAAATTTTTACTCTTACATATGAAGACCTGTACTCTAAACCTGAAGGGTTACTTGAAGAGCTGCAGCTCTTTTTAAAGGTAAAACCCACCAAATTGTTTTCACTATTAACAAAACAAGCAACTGGAAACTTCAAAGACAGCATACTAAATTGGAAAGATTTTGAAAAAAGAAATTAACAAATACAATATGATGTTACCCACGTTAGAATTTAATCGCTGTAAACCTCCCAAATTTCACTTGCCTATTTTAAATTGTTTATCTGCAACCAGTACAAAAACAAATAGATTGCTGGCGAAATACTTCCATTAAGCTTAATTTATTCAACCTCTATACCGATGCTTTTCATAAGGGCGGAGGCATTGAAGCTTTTGCAAATTCCATTACTGATTTTATAATCGAAGTTAATTTTATCCTCTACTACTTGGCTATTGAAACTATAATTTTCACAGTAATTAAGTTGTTTTGCTTCTGACCCCAGTTCTAAGTCGTGCGTAGACACAAACCCGAAGGCATTGGTTTTGTGCAACTGCTTTACCAATGCCATCGCACCCTTGTGCCTATCGAGGGAATTTGTGCCTTTCAAAATCTCGTCTAACATAAACAAAACAGGTAATTCCTCTTTTTCTAGTAGGTCTAATAGCTGTTTTATGCGTTTTAGCTCTGCATAAAAAGAAGAAATATGTTCTTCTAAATTGTCTTGGGTGCGCATACTTGTAAACACTTGACATCTGGAGATCTTCATTTTAGTGGCGCAAACAGGTGCACCCAACAAGCCCAATACGATGTTTACGCCTATGGTGCGTAGAAATGTGCTTTTTCCTGACATGTTAGAACCTGTTATTATCACTACCTTTCCTTTCTCCGCAGCTTCAAAAGTGTTATGAACACGATCGTTTACTTTTATCAATGGATGTGCCATTGCTTCTCCTTCAAACTGGTAATTGTCTTCCGTAATGTTGGGCATAGCATACGCAGGGTTTGCATGGCTAAAACGGGAAATACTTGCTAGTACATCAAACTCACTCAAACGATTGAACCAGTTTTCAACCTCTTCTCGATTATCCGACTTCCACTTTTCTGCACGCATAATCAAATGAATATCGATCAAAAAGAGGAGGTTAAACCCCATATAAAACATATTGGCTCTACTATTTAAAAAATCCAAAATATTCGCCAATTGAATGATTCTTTTAGAGACACACTTCCCTTCTTTCGACAAATCATTTTTTATGCTACAAAGTAGCGATGAAGTAAACGAGGTGTGTTCTACTTCTTTTACCAATGCCGAAATGGCATTTAACGTAGAAACGCCTTTGCTGGTCTGTTCCGTAATTTTAAGCGAATACGGTAACACCTTCTTTAAAAGTAACCCATTGGCAAGAACCGTTAAGAGAAAAAACCCCACGCTTATGTTGAACCAAATAAATCCTACCAAAAGCGTCATTGTTATGATGGGCAAAAGATAACTTGCCACAACATACCATTTGTTGGTAAGTAACTGTAATGGTTCGTCAACCCATTTTTTGAGGGGTTCAAAACAGGCCTTCATGTCTTGAAAGTGAAGACCTGTCGCCTGAATATTTTGACAATAATCGGGTTGTTGGGCTAATTCATGTATTGCCTCCTGCCTTTCCTCTATTTCTTCTTTCTCAGCGGGGTGACATAACCAATGGGCAAGCATATTTTTACCTGTAATGGTGGTGGTTCTATTCAATAATTGAAAGAGAGAGTTTCGTCCAAAAATATCCAGATCTCCTGAGTAATAGTGTGGAATAGATTTAAACTCCTCTCCCGTATCGAAGGAGGATAAATCGCCTTTCAACCTGGAAATTTCGTCTTGGTTGATTTGTTTTAGAAAACGAACATGGTTTCTAGCATATTTTATGCGGTTGTGCCACTTGATTAACAACACAAAGTTTATCAAAAACAAAAATATGGTAATAAAAACAGCACTACCATTTCTAATGTCGGCAAAATAGATTACTGCCATCAGGGCAAGTAAAAAACTTGCGATACGGAGGATCGAAATCCGGTTATAAACCACAGAAAGGCGTTCATCCTCTTTTTGATTCTTATTGCTGTTTTTATCGAAATATCCCTTATCCATATGATTAATATAATAAAAATTGTCATCACTTATTGAAAATAGGCATCATAATTGCTTATCTTTCAAACCTAGTTAAACTTTCTAGTTGTATGAAAAAAAGCCTCTTCTATTTAATAACAATATTGATTCTTTTTGCATTTATTTCCTCGTTCTCTATCATTGATCCCTTTATCGATGACCTTATACGTCTTACAGAAAGAAAAATAGAAACCTCTTTAAAAGAAACCGTTTTTATACATACCGACAGAAATAGTTACCAACCTGGCGATACTTTATGGCTAAAGGGATATGTAAATGAATACACAACGGGAACAGCGTCTTCAATTAGTCAAACGCTACATGTAGATGTGGTTGACAAAAAAGGAGATAAAATAACGTCAAGTGAATATTA
This sequence comes from Cyclobacteriaceae bacterium, assembly GCA_029881895.1. GTDB lineage: Bacteria > Bacteroidota > Bacteroidia > Cytophagales > Cyclobacteriaceae > JAOUKH01. The sequence continues at coordinate 7,393 of JAOULS010000078.1, forward strand.
CATTAACAAAGGTTCAGCCGAAGGCATTATAACCCTTCCACATGAACTGGATGATGGTGAATACAATTTGGTAGCTTATACCAGTATGATGAAAAATCATAGTGAGCAATGGTACTTTTCTAAACCCATTTACTTTAAAAACCTTACGATATCCTCTCAAATAATCCCCAACCTGAATTTAAAAATCACTTATGACAAAGAAAAGTATAACCCAGGAGATAATGTAGTCGCCAAAGTAAGGTTTATTAAAAATGAAAAAGATAACATCAATAAGACGATATTTGAATATTCTGTAAAGACGCCAAAAGGAATTATTGAATCATTTAAGTCGGAGGCAATAAATTATGGAGAGGTACATATTCGATTTAAAATTCCTGAAAATGAACACCAGGTGTCAATAGAAATTAAAGTTAAAAACAGAGACCAGTCCCTTGTACATTCCTCACGTGTGCCACTAAAGGCAACTAACATCACCATGTCATTTTTTCCTGAGGGAGGCACTATGGTTATAAATCTAAAGAATAATGTAGCTTTTCAAACTACTGATTCCTTGGGAAAGCCTGTAAACACTAAAGGGGAAATCGTTGATGAAAAGGGTGAAAAAATAATGACCATTGAAACAGAGTTCAATGGACTTGGTACGTTTAATTTTGTCCCCATTAAAGGGAAAGAATATTTCGTTTCCATTAATGACAAGCTTACCCCCTTTCCCAGTATTCTTCAAAAGGGCATTGTTATGAACATTGAAAAAAAGACGAGGGATACGCTAAGCGTTAGAGTAAGTACAAATAGAAAAAAAGGCAGACCGATTTATATTTCAGCCACTATACGCGATAAAATATATTGGTCTGTAAATGGGGTGTTAGATGAAACAGCACTAGTAGAGATCCCGTTAAATGAAATGCCAAAAGGTATTTTACAAATCACGTTATTTGACGAAAACAAACTGCCCCATGCCGAAAGATTATGTTTTATTAATCGAGATAAAAATTTAAAGATAGAAGTTGTTGCTGATAAAAAATTGTATGACCGAAGAGATTCTGTGTCGATTAAAATAAAAGTAAAAGATCATTTGAATAACCCCGTTAGTGCAGGATTATCATTAGCGGCTACTGATGCTTTGTTTGATCAAAACAATTTAAATCTATTTTATTCGGATATAGACACGTATTTCACCCTCTCCTCACAGTTACACGGCAATTGGAAAAAAGAACTAAATCATCTACCTATTTGGAATAATGAGAAATTAAACGAAGCTATTGAGTTAATGCTTTTAACGTACGGCTGGAGGAAATTTGAATGGGATAAATTACATATTGCAGACACTATCATTAATTACGAGCTTATAAATGGTCGTGTTACAAAAGGAAAAAACAAGCCTTATTCTAATATCCCCGTAAGTTTAATGTCTCTTGGTAGTAATCAGATGTTAGCTACCTCTACCGATAGTAGTGGAGGTTTTACATTTAGCAAATTTTCCCTTCTACAGCAATCGACCAACTTATTAATTACATCATCACCCTTGGGTAACTCCTCTAGGATCAGGTTGTCTATTAACAAGAGTAACAATAATATTCCTGATTTTATCAGTACTAAAAGTAGCACGATAAAGTACCAGTCAACACGCTATACTCCAAATACTCAATTAGAAGTTGATAATTACGCACATTATAAACTACTTCAAGAAGTCGTGATAAAAGAGAAAAAAATAATTGAGGAGAACGACCCATTGCTAAAACAGTTTCCCAATGCATCTAGCAAACGGGGCGATGAACTCGCTCATGCTTACAATATTGTTGGGCTAATTCGACAAGTCACCACGATAAGTAAGCATGACGAAATAAATGGGAAGATGTTTTTTAGGTGGAACAATAAAGATATTGGGGCATTGTTTGTAGTAAATGGTGTTGTTATGGGCAATAGTTATAACTACATTCCCCACCTTACGTCTGAAAATATAGATTATCTGACAGTAGTAAGAGATATGTCGGGAACGATTTTATACGGCAATAGAGCAATTGATGGAGTTGTTTTTATCACCTCTAAGCAATTGCCAGACGATAGTGACCCTGTAACATCAAAAAACATGGCGTTATTAAAGGGGTATTCAAAGCACCGGGTGTTTTACACTCCTCGATATAATACTGAAGAAAGTATAAATAACCTGATTCCAGACATGAGAAAAACCATCTATTGGAACCCAACAATCGTTACCGATGATAAAGGGGAGGCAATAGTAAACTATTATAATGCAGATAGAAAAACAATCGTTAACATTGCTGTACAAGGAATGTCAAGTGCCGGATTATATGGGAGTACTAAAACATCATATACGGTGTTTCCTCAATCAAAATAATTAATCTAACGTTCCTATTAAGCTTAATAAAAAAGCATATTCCAATGCGGTTTCTTTATGTTGTCGAAATCGACCAGAAGCACCTCCATGCCCAGCCTCCATATTTGTTTCTAAAAGCAATAAATTACTGTCCGTTTTCAAGTCACGAAGTTTCGCTACCCACTTCGCAGGCTCCCAATATTGCACCTGAGAATCATGCAGCCCAGTAGTAATTAACATGTTGGGGTATTCTTTGGCTTCTACATTGTCATAAGGGGAGTACGAAAGAATATAATCATAAGCTTCTTTATTTTTGGGGTTTCCCCATTCATCAAATTCACCAGTAGTAAGCGGAATTGTTTCATCTAGCATAGTATTGACCACATCCACAAAAGGCACCCCCGCTACTACTCCTTTAAATAAATCAGGGCGCATATTGATGACCGCCCCTATTAACAACCCTCCTGCACTTCCTCCCATGCCAAATAGTTTGTCTTTGTTCGTGTACTGCTGATTGATTAGGTATTCGCCACAGTCGATAAAATCATAAAAGGTATTTTTCTTATTAAACATTTTTCCATCCTCGTACCATTGCCGACCCATGGTTTGGCTACCCCTTATATGAG
>JAOULS010000079.1 GCA_029881895.1 Cyclobacteriaceae bacterium
TATCTTTAAGCGATGATTAACAACTTTTTGAACTTTATAGAAAATAATCGTTTAATAACGAAAGGCGAAAAAGTGCTACTTGCTGTAAGTGGAGGCATTGACTCTGTAATTCTAGCTCATTTGTTCGATCAATCATCAATTGATTTTGGGATTGCCCATTGCAATTTTCAATTAAGAGGGGAAGAATCGGATGGTGATGAAGCATTTGTGAAGTCATTAGCTAAACGAATAAAAAAACCTTTTTATTGTAAGCATTTTGACACCAAAACTTATGCCAACAATAATGGTATCTCTACTCAAATGGCCGCCCGAGACTTACGGTATTCATGGTTTAGCGAGTTACAAAAGGAAGAAGGTTATGCTAAAATTACTACTGCACATCATTTGAATGATGCTATCGAAACTACTTTGTTCAATTTTAGCAAAGGAACGGGCATTTCTGGAATTCGAGGGTTAAAACCTATCAACGAGGTATTGATTCGCCCTCTTTTATTTGCGTCAAGATTAGAAATAGAAACCTATGCCAAAGCGCAGGGTATTAAATGGAGAGAAGACAGCAGTAATAAAGAAGACACTTATGCTCGAAACCACATCCGTCTTACTGTGATTCCTGAACTCAGGAAAATTAATTCCTCATTAGAATCTACTGCTGTATCGACCTTCGAACGCTTACTCGATGTAGAAAAAATTTTCAAGCATGAAGTAGCTATGTTTAAGAATACATTCGTAAAAACACAACACAACCTTACCACAATTATAATGAGTGAAGCATCGGGAATTATTGGCTTTCCAACGATTCTTCATGATGTTTTGAAAGCATTCGGATTCAATTTCAGCCAAACCAAAGAAATAATAAAAAGAAAAAATGAGTCTGGAAAACTATTCTTGTCGACCAATTTTCAATTAAACATTGACCGAGATACCATCTTTATCACTAGCAGAAATAAAGAAGAAGAAACAAAAGAATACAAGATACAACAAGGTGATACATCCATTGCACTTCCACATGGCAGACTAACCTTAGACTGGGACGCAAAACGACCCTCCTCCTTTTCAAGAAATGACAAAGTGACTTTTGTGGACATTGCTAAACTTCGTTTCCCATTAATCGTCCGTAAATGGAAAGAGGGAGATTCTTTTGAACCTCTTGGAATGAAGAATAAAAAGAAGATGAGTGATTTTTTGATTGACAGAAAAATTCCTCTACACATAAAAGAACAGATTTATGTACTTGAATCGGAAAACAAAATCGTTTGGGTTGTAGGCCATCAACTCGATGAACGATTCAAATTGTCGAATAATACTTCAGGGATTTGTTATTTAGAATTTACACCTTTATAAAAACTATATATTACTAGAATAGTTCCCTTTATAAGGAATTAAAAAAGAGAATATCCACCTGTATTAATTAGCATTAGTACCTACTAATTAATACCTTTGTAGTATGATTTAGATACGATTAGTTCAATTTTAAAACACACTAAATATTATGAAAATTACAGTTGTAGGTGCCGGAGCTGTGGGAGCCAGTTGCGCAGAATATATCGCAATAAAAGACTTTGCCTCTGAGGTAGTATTGATCGACATTAAAGAAGGCTTTGCCGAAGGAAAAGCGATGGACTTAATGCAAACCGCATCATTAAATGGTTTCGACACTAAGATAACGGGTGTCACCAATGATTATAGTAAAACAGCAGATAGTGACGTGGCTGTGATTACATCAGGACTTCCTAGAAAACCAGGAATGACAAGAGAAGAATTGATTTCGACAAATGCGGGTATTGTTAAATCTGTTGCTGAAAACCTAATCAAGCATTCTCCGAATGTGATTCTTATTGTTGTATCAAACCCTATGGATACCATGACTTATCTAGCTCACAAAGCTACTGGTCTTCCTAAGAACAGAATCATTGGTATGGGCGGAGCTTTGGATTCGGCAAGATTCAAGTATCGTTTGGCTGAGGCGTTAGAATGCCCTGCTTCGGATGTGGATGGAATGGTAATTGGTGGACATAGCGACACAGGTATGATTCCATTAACACGATTGGCTACTAGAAACAGCGTTTCAGTTTCTGAATTTCTCTCTCAGGATAAACTGGACTATGTAAAAGAAGAGACAAAAGTAGGTGGAGCAACATTGACTAAATTGTTGGGTACTTCTGCATGGTACGCCCCTGGTGCTGCCGTATCAGCTATGGTTCAAGCCATCGGCTGTGATTCAAAGAAAATGTTTCCATGTTCGACCCTTCTAGAAGGCGAATATGGCATGTCTGATATTTCAATTGGTGTACCTGTAATTATTGGTCGTAATGGTATCGAGCGAGTTGTTGAAATTGAATTGGATGATGCTGAAAAAGCTAAAATGACCGAGAGTGCTGAAGCGGTACGAAAAATGAATAACGTACTTAGTGACATGAATTTAATTTAATCGGTTCTATTCATTAACAAAAAACTCCCGACCAGTAGTGGTCGGGAGTTTTTTGTTTACAGCAGGCTTATAAATTGCTTGGCTCTGCAATTGATATATTCATGGGAATACCATTCTTGGCCTTTATTATTAGTCTTCGCTCATCAGGGTTGCCAAAATCTAAATTTCTATACTCCTCGTTTGATAGACTTATATTGTTGGCATAAATGTCATGATACACTCCTTGAACAGCATTCAACACCGCAACAAATTTTTCATAACTTGTTCCTCTATTTGTTTTTATTGACACTACCGCTTTCAAAGGAGATTCAGAAGACTTCTTATCTTTTCCATAGTTTAATACAAAGGCTTGAATATCCACCTTCATCTTTACTAAGTCATCCGTTTTTTCACCCTCAACTAAAATTTGATTACTTGAGTTAATTCGAATCTTAAAAATATTCCTTTCATTTATTTCTACAATTAGAGGAATATCCGTGTTTTTAGGAGGTAAAAGCAATAAAATACCTTTATCGTTCACAATAGTTGTGGTAACCAGAAAAAATATCAACAACAAAAAGGCAATGTCTGCCATTGAGCTACTGTTTATTTCTGGATTACGTCTACCACCTACTCTCATACCGATTAAATTATCTTTATAAGAATAACACCAAAATCAGTTTTCGTCACATTTGAAAAAAACAGAAGTATAAAAAAATCCCTGATTCGAATAACATCAAATCAGGGATTTTTAAAAGTAGTATACATTAAACCCGCATTATGCAATAACACTTCTATTACGGTCTTAACTTGCTTCAAATCAGTAGCTTCGCTTCGTTATGCCTCTCACCATAGCGGTGCTATGCTATCGAACCATAACTTCCTGATTTATTGCAATTTAAACCCTCATGACGAATTATATTACATAATTCGGGTTAAACTTATGCTAATTGAGCATCTAATTTTTGAGCTAACACCCCTTTAGGCACAGCACCTACTTGTTTGTCTACAATTTCACCTCCTTTAAATACCAATAAAGTAGGTATACTTCTGATGCCAAATTTTGCTGCAACAGTAGGGTTTTCGTCAACATTTACTTTTCCTATTACCGCTTTCCCTTCATAGTCATTCGCTAATTCTTCCACTACTGGGCCTATCATTTTACAAGGACCACACCATTCTGCCCAAAAATCAACTAATATTGGTTGCTCCGAACCCATTATTTCTTCAAAATTTGAATCCGTAATTTCTATTGTTTTTCCCATTTTATTATCTTTTTAATTTGTTTCACTTTCAATAACGCAAATATAATTTTTTTTGTTGCCTATTATACACACCATCTCTATAATTATTGTTGATGGTAAGATAGAAGACATTTATATCACCACTTTATAGCTAATATTCTGCTTGTCCAAACTATTAATCATTTCATTGGTGGGGCTTATTTTGTATTTTCTTGACAATAAGTCTACGGTTACATTTTCAACCTTGTCCACTACTTTTACCTTCAGGATACACTCTCCTTTATGTTCTTGACAAAGAAGGTCTAGCTGATTTACAACATCATTATTTAATTCGTATAAGTCGAAATAAATCTCGAATTCTTTACTTTTTTTGTCTCGTAAATCATTTAAGAGCTCAATAGATTGGATTTTAAATTCTAATCGTTGTTCTCCCCATTTTTGTTTTTCTACTCTTCCTGTAATAAACAGGTACCAGTCTTGCATCAAATATTCTTTGAACTTCATATAATCATCCCCAAATAAAAAGAACGTATGATTACCATTGTAATCTTCCATAGTGAGTGTACCAAAAGGCTTACCTGTTTTGGTCGTTCGGTGGGCAAAAGAAGACACTATGCCCCCTATCTTCACTGTTCCTTTTTTCTGCAACTCTTCAACATTAGAGATGTCAGTCAATTTGACATTACAAAAGTGCTGTAATTCAAACTTAAAATCATCTAACGGATGACCAGAGATATAAAGCCCTACTACCTCTTTTTCAATGTTCAGTTTTTCAAATTCACCATACGGTTCTATTTCTGGTGCTTTTGGTCGAGGCACTTCCTCGCCAGATGCGCCTCCAAACAAAGAAGCCTGAGCGCTTTCCGCTTCCTGCTTCATTTTATTCGCATAGCGAATTGATTTTTCGATCAACGTCTGCTCCCCTTCAGGAGCTACCAAGTATTGTTTTCTATGAATATCTGGAAAACAATCGAAACCTCCCGACATCGCTAGGCTTTCGAACGTTTTTTTATTTACGGCTCTTAAATTGACACGTTCGGAAAAATTAAAGACATCTGTGAATTTCCCACTTTCTTCTCGCTCCTCAATAATCGCCCCTACAGCTGCTTCACCCGTTCCCTTAATCGCTCCCAACCCAAACCGTATGTGTCCTTCTTCATTTACTGTGAATTTGGTTTTAGATTCATTCACATCAGGCCCTAACACTTTTATCCCTGCACGGTTACACTCCTCCATAAAGAACGTAACCGACTTGATGTCATTCATATTATTGCTTAACACCGAAGCCATATACTCGGCTGGATAATGAGCCTTTAAATATGCCGTTTGATACGCAATCCATGCATAACAAGTGGAGTGTGATTTATTAAATGCATATGCCGCAAAAGCTTCCCAGTCCTTCCATATTTTTTCTAATTTATCCTCAGGATGCCCCTTTTCTTTGGCTTGACTTATGAATTTTGGTTTTAATTCATCGAGCAATGCCATTATTTTTTTACCCATCGCTTTACGCAAAACATCGGCTTCACCCTTGGTGAAGCCTGCTATTTTTTGTGAAAGCAACATCACTTGCTCTTGATAAACGGTTATCCCATACGTTTCTTTTAGGTACTCTTCCATGTCGGGCAAGTCGTAACTAATTGGCTCTTGCCCATGTTTCCGCTTAATAAAAGACGGAATATACTCCATAGGGCCAGGACGATAGAGCGCATTCATGGCAATAAGGTCAGCAAAAACGGTAGGTTTTAAATCACGCATGTGTTTTTGCATCCCTGGGGATTCATATTGAAACACGCCAACCGTTTCGCCTTTCTGAAAAAGTTGATACGTTTTTTCATCATCTAGCGGAATCGTATCAGGGTCAATTTCTATCCCATGCTTATCCTTTATGATTCGTACTGCATCTTTGATTAAGGTTAGCGTTTTTAACCCTAAAAAATCCATTTTTAAAAGACCCGCACTTTCCACTACCGAATTATCGAACTGTGTACACCACATGTCCGAATCTTTAGCAGTAGCAACAGGTACAAAATTAGTAATATCATCAGGGGTGATAATTACCCCACACGCATGAATCCCTGTGTTTCGTACCGTGCCTTCCAAAACTCTTGCTTGATTTAACACGTCAGCTTCTAAATCGGTGCCATTAGAAACCTCAATTAATTGATTGATTAAGGCTAAATCCTCACCTTTGTACTTCTCCTTCCTTTCCTTTTCAGATGAGGCGAATATTTTTTTCATCGAAGTACCAGGCGTGGAGGGTATTAAATTCGAAACCCTGCTCGTGTCTTGCAACGAAAGCTCCATTACCCTACCTGTATCTCGCACAGAAGATTTAGCCGCCATGGTGCCATACGTAATTATTTGAGCTACCTGATTTGATCCATATTTTTCAATCACATAGTCCATCACTCTTCCTCTCCCCTCGTCATCAAAATCGATATCAATATCGGGCATTGACACCCTGTCAGGATTAAGAAATCGCTCAAAAAGCAAATCGTATTCAATGGGATCTATGTTGGTAATTCCCGTACAATACGCTACTGCCGAGCCAGCTGCCGAGCCCCTTCCTGGCCCAACGGATACCCCCATTTCGCGTGCTGCAGCTATAAAATCTTGAACAATAAGAAAATAACCTGGGTAGCCCGTTTTTCTGATTACTTCTAATTCAAAATCAAGACGTTCCTTTATCTCATCCGTAATTTCATCATATCGTTTATTAGCCCCTTCATAAGTGAGATGGCGCAAATAATTGTTTTCCCCATTTTTTAGCGTTGCATCTTCATTGTCTTTTTCATCTTGAAATTCTTCTGGAATATCAAATTTTGGAAGAAGTACATCTCGTGCTAAGGTAAATTCCTCAATTTTATCGGCTATCTCTTGAGTAGTTTCTATTGCTTCTGGTAAATCAGCAAATAGTTGCTTCATTTCGTCTGAAGACTTGATATAAAATTCCTCGTTGGGGAAACCAAAACGAAACTCCCTTCCCCTCTTACCAATATACTTCTTCGGCTTACTTACAGGATCACCATCCTTTACGCACAATAAGACATCATGTGCTTCGGCACCTTTTTTTTCTGTATAATAGGTGTTATTAGCAGCAAAATATTTTACATCATGCTTTTTAGCAAATTTCATCAACACCTCATTTACTACGTTTTCTTCCTCTATGCCATGTCGATTAAGTTCTACATAAAAATCGTCTCCAAACGCTTTCTTCCACCACAAAAAAGCCTCTTCGGCTTGAGATTCGCCTACATTTAATATTAAATTGGGCACCTCTCCCCAAAGCCCACTCGTAGTAACAATTAAATTTTCTTTATTCTGTAGGAGTATCTCTTTGTCAATTCGAGGTACATAATACTTTCCTTCTACAAATGCAATAGAAGCTAGTTTAGCTAAGTTGTGATACCCTTCCTTGTTCTTCGCCAAAACAACAATTTGGTCACCATTATTTTGTTTTGTTTTATCATTCCTATCTGGACAGACATAAAATTCACATCCTACTATTGGTTTTATTCCTTCTTTAAGTGCTGCTTTTACAAAATGGAAAGCAGCCATCATGTTTCCATGATCTGTCAAAGCAATGGCAGACATATTCTGCTTTTTTGCTGTCTTCACCATTTCATCAATTTGAGAAGTGGCCTGAAGTACAGAATATTGAGAATGACAATGAAGGTGTGTAAATGAAAAGTCTTTTAAATGCTCAATATCTGCATCCGTTTGAAGTACATCAATAGCACTATTTCGAATCTCTTGAAGAGTATTGTCTTCATTAAAATTGGCAGCAGCTAATTGAGGGGCTTCATAGTTTACTTTCTTATAGTCTTCTATTTCGACTGGTACATATACGTCTTGATTAATAAGTCCGAAAAAACAACGTGCTGTAGCATCTACATCATACGCTGCATCGTGCGCATCGGCAAATCCTTCACCAAAAAGTTTTTGATGTAATTCAGTTAAGGTAGGCCATTTAAACTTTCCTCCTCTTCCTCCAGGTAAGGCACACCAATCGGTCGACACATCTTTGGTGTCAATGCTATCTAACTTTGTGACTACTGGTTCAATGTCGCCAAGTCTAAAAAATTCACAGCCTACTACATTAATGTCAAATTCAATATTATGACCTACATTGTATTTCGCTTGTTTTAATTCATTGTGAAACTCTTCTAGGACAAATTTTATGTCATGCCCATCTCTATTCGCTCGTTCGGTAGTAATTCCATGTACTTTGGCTACAGCGAAAGGGATATCAAACCCATCGGGCTTAATAATATAGTTTTTATTACTCAGTAATTTACCTGTCTCATCATGCAACTGCCAAGCCAACTGTACCATACGCGGCCAATTATCTGTATGCGTATAATCTTGCTTCCAATTCTTTGGAAGTCCAGTGGTTTCAGTATCAAAAATCAGGTACATGTCGCTATAAAAATTTGAGGCATGAAGTTAGTAAAAATTGGTTCTCAAACCTAGGTTCATTTTTTATAGCGAAGACATTTCATGCAACTTTTGAAATCTACAAGAACTATCCTGTTTCAGAAATTACTTGCGTGCCTAACTATAGAGTTGTCTGAAAAAATTCATTAATTTAAGTGAATGCGTAGGAAATATAAAACAAGGGAGCAAGGCAAACCGTGTTTTATAAGCGCACGGAAGTAACTTCTGCGCTAGTGTAGAGAACTGAAAATCATTAATTAGACCGTTTGGTTAGTTGGTATTGCAGGGAAATTCCCAATGAGGTGTTGTTTGCATGACCTCCTCCCTCCCATGTCAGTCCTTGTGAATCTATATATCCATAGTTATAACCCTTCATTAAATTTGTAAGACCATAAGAATAATTCAATCCAATACTATACCTATTGCCCATTTCATAAATGACATCCATTAACACAGAAAACTCACGCTTATTACTTAATAAATTATTTCTTGTATAGAATATTACCGAATCCTCCTGTTTTGAAAAAAAATACCTGTAAACACCCCCAAGCCTTAACGATAATTTAGGAATAATTTCGACAGATGCCAAAAGAGGTATTTCAATAAAAAAATTTCTGCTGTTTAACGTATTATCCATGTCTAGAATAAAGTTTAATGTTTTAAAATCACTTAAATACTTTATTTCTATTATTTGAGTGCCATCAGGCAACTTTTCAAAATAAGGGTCTCTTTTGGTTTTCAGTCCTACATTCAATCCCCCAGCAATTGAAATGTTTTTAACAAAAGTGTACTTCAGCAAATAACCAAATCCCACCTCTTCATGTGGGAATTGTTTGATTATTTCATAATCATTATAAATGCGTGTATATCTTACTCCTGCATTAAGATAATGGTTGATTTTAGTGGGGGCAGCTTCCTTAATCGAAGGCTGTGCTGAGAGAACATTAGCTCCCCCTAAAACTATTAATACAATAACAAAATATTTTTCAAAAACATGCATATAAATCAATTATTCTATACAATCTATAACCAGCCAATAATCACCAATGCCCCGACTAGAAGCCTCAATATGAACAGATCTAAAATCTTGTGGGTAATCAAGAACTAATTCAGGTTCATTTTTAACAAAATCCTTATGTACAGACAATAAATCTTGAATTGAATATGTATCAGTAGGACTGTTATAATCATCGTTAGTTATTTCATAATATTTTGGAGATGCATTTGTTTTATAATTACCTGAAACATAAGGGGTAACCCACTCAAAACCTCTGACAACATGGTGATAATTTCTTACTTGTATACTAGTTTCGTAACTATTCCAATTGCAAAGCAATGAATTTTTATAGCCAAAAACTCCAGAATAAAAAAAAGGTTTCCAATATTGTGATAAATAGCTTACTCCATCTAACGACTCCCAATAAGCTGTATGTAAATAATACGTATACACCTTAACATAGAGTTTTCTGTCATTTACACAGCCACTAACATTTTTAATGTAATCTTTATCGTAAAAATAACCACATACTACTGGTGGAGGATCTGCTGGCGGTGGTGGTGGTGGGTCGCCATCATCAAATGGTTCTCTTGCACTACTATTTCCTCCATTTTCATTAAAATAAGGAATATTAATAGGAGAGACATATACTTGATTTTCTATTCCCATATTAGAAAGATTAGAACTATACAAAATCTTATAATATCTTTTTGTAACCCCATATTGTTTGTTGGTAGTGACTTTGAACACCATGTTTCCAACAGAATAAATCCCGTCCTTATTCACAATAATATTATAATGACTTAAATCCAATTTAGGCACTATTACATCGTTAACTATTTGTAAAACATTTTTATATTTATCCAAAACATCATATACTTCTTCTTCAGTTACAGCACCACTTAATTTTGAATAAGCCTCATTAAGAATACTTCTTTGCGATATAAAATCATTTTTCACCTCCCATTGTTCTAATTCTTCATCAGTCATTGTTGAAGATTTATCAAGAAAATCAAATAATTCTTCAGGTGTGTTGAAATTTGCCACACCATTAATTTTGTCATTATTTTTAATATCATCTGCATTAACGTCAAACCTTGACGAATACTCAGCATGCTCCTTAAAATCTTGAGTTTGGGTCACATCCTCATAATTATTCACATTTAGGGTTTCACATGAAAAACATATAAAACTAATTATCGACAGGAAGACAGGAAGACAGGAAGACAGGAAGACAGGAAGACAGGAA
>JAOULS010000304.1 GCA_029881895.1 Cyclobacteriaceae bacterium
ATATATCGACACATTGTTTTGAACTTTCACATTATTTCCGAGTACAACATGAGGAGAAACCACAACATTTTGTCCAATGTTACATCCTTTTCCTATCACAGAATAGCTCATAATATGAGAAAAGTGCCAAATTTTACTCCCTTCACCAATAACACACCCTTCGTCAATAACGGCTGTTTCATGTGCTTGATATAGAATAGTACTTCCCATATTCTTATGCGTTCTTTATTATTTCAGTAAGCGTATCAATAATGTATAATTGTTGATCTTCAGGCAACTCAGGGTGAATGGGCAAAGACAGTATCGTTTTTTGTAACTTTTCTGCTATTGGAAAATCTCCTTTTTTGTATCCATACTGCTGATATGCCTTTTGTAAATGAACAGGCACAGGGTAATAAATCAAAGAAGGAATTCCTTTTTCCAATAATTTACTCTTCACTACATCACGATCCCCTTTATTTATTTTTATCGTGTATTGATGATAACTATGCGTAGAAAAAGACGTGCCTTGTGGTATTTCAATTCCTTCTACTTCTTTTAGTCCATTGGTATATACCTGTGCTACTTTTTGTCTTTTTGCTATAGCCTCATCTAAATAAGCTAATTTAACTTGTAGTATAGCTGCCTGAATCGTATCCAAACGACTATTACATCCAATTATCTCATGATGGTATTTAATACGTTGCCCATGATTGGCAATCATATTAATCTTTTCTCCTAATGCTTCATCATTCACAAGTATAGCGCCTCCATCGCCAAAACACCCTAAGTTTTTGGTAGGGAAGAAAGAAGTGGTCCCTATGTACCCCATCGTACCTGCCTTTCTGGTTGTATCATCAGAAAAAGTATAAGTGGCTCCCAGTGCCTGAGCCGTATCTTCTATTATTTTAATATCATGTTGCTGGGCTATTCGAAGAAGATTTTCCATATCCGCACATTGACCATATAAATGGACAGGGATAATAACCTTAGTCGCTTTGGTGATTTTTTCTTCAACTTGTTGCACATCTATATTAAAAGTATCAGGATCAACATCGACTAAAACAGGCGTTAATCCAAGTAAGGCTATCACCTCGGCTGTAGCAAAATAGGTGTGAGTTGGAACGATTATTTCATTACCTTTTTGTAAGTCCAACGCCATTAAAGCTATTTGAAGCGCATCTGTTCCGTTACCACAAGTAATTACTTTTTTTACATTATTATAAGCCGCAAATGACACCGCAAATTCCTTCACCGATTTTCCCTTGATAAATGATGACTCACCAATTACTTGCCGAATAGCTCCGTCAACCTCTTCTTTCATAGTCATGTACTGACTATGAAGATCTACCATGTGTATTTTTTCCATTCAATTCTATTTTCCACCCGCAATATATAAACAGTAGATTTAGTAATGGAACATCATTACTAAATAAACTTAAATTATAATGTCTAAATCACTTCTTCGATAAGCTGCAATAATTTTTCTTTATTCTTTTCTGCATTTAACTCCTTTGCCGCTTTTTCTGCATTCGATTTATAAGTACTCAATTCTTCATGCGTCAATAACCTAATTTGATTCGCCAAATCAGATGGCTGAAAGCTTTCTGAAATTATTCCACAATGATATGCTGAGACCACTTTCGCCATTTCAGGAGAGGGACCTATGGCTACTGCCAAACGTGCTTGAATAAATTCAAATAATTTATTAGGTAGTGCATTGGTATAATTAAAATTTATGGGTTCTAGTAAAAACAACCCTATATCATATTTTTTAATCTTATCTACAATTTCGTCACTACGCACAGGCGCGATCATTTTTACATTAGATCGCTTATTTACTTCACTTTTAAATTCCTCTATATATTTTTTCGATTTCCCTGAGGCAAACTCAGGAATCATCAACATAAGGTCTAGCTCATATTTATCTCCTAATTGATCCATGATTTTCAACATGTTCTCCATTTTTCTAGACGCATTGGCTATTCCATGATGGATGATCTTTACTGGAAAAGAGGTGTTTTCATTAATTTTAAAGTCAGCAAATGGGGGGGCATTCGTAATCACATCGGGTAGGTAATTAAAATCTTTCTGGTATTCCAATGCTAACCCATCGCAAACGGTGGTCATTCCTTTCACTAATGGAATATACAATCGACACAGGTATACATTAAAGCCTCTAAAAAACACCCTCCACCATAACCTTTCTTCAAAATGACGTGGGGCATATTCATGTGCATCAAAAAATACATTACTCTCATTTATTCCAAATGCTAACGGAAGACTTTCTACATCATTGCCAATCACAAGGTCAAAACTTTGTGACTTAAATTTTTTCATCACTGATTTATAGGCATACTGAACCCAATAAGCTGTTTTATATTGACGGAGTAGTAACAACAACGCCAATATCAACTTCCTCATTATTGTCAATTTTGTTTTTTCCAATGCATGAAAAACAAACCCTTGATCATCATTATTAGATAAGGCCAGCACTTCTACATGATAAGTGTCTTTTAAAAAATTAATTTGACGAGAAACACGCCCGTCATATTTAAGATCGCTAAACGATATAATTAAAATTTTCTTTTTACTC
>JAOULS010000080.1 GCA_029881895.1 Cyclobacteriaceae bacterium
CACGATTATCCAAATAATTTATGAAATTTTGTCGTGAATAACCCACTCCAGCACTAATAAATAGCCAAGAGAAGGGTTGTCTTACCGTTCGGATGGGATGCCACTTAATGTTGGCATACCAAAATTTATTCCAGACGGGAGTTACTATTGTGCTTGAGCTACCTGGATTATTCACCGTAAGGCCACCATATAACTTTGAAAATAAATACTCGAAACTATACGATATGGCTTCAAACCTTTTTGTCTTTCTCTCTAGTTCAAACTGACCCATATAAATTACAATAGAAGTCCCAAACCCATACCCTGCCCTTAATTCAATAAAGTCCTCCCTCATTTCAATAAAGTTCAATGGTTTACTTTCCTGACAGAAACCAGACCTGAAAAACAATAGAAAAACAATTATAACAAATGGCTTCAAGTTAATAATCTAGTTTAGATGCTACTTTCTTCGAAAGTGTTCGTTTTTATTTATGATAATTTAATGAAAATACATTAAATTATGTTTTTAATCAAATAAAATGAAAAAAGTAACGCCAGCTCGACTTGAATTAGTAATTATATGAATACAAAAATTGCGAGTATCAGGTATTACGGTTCAATTAATAATACCATTTAACTATAATGCACTTGTTTGCTTTTTTCTTTCAAAAAAATCACTCCCTCAAAGTCATCACGTAAGCAGTAATGACTTTTATCTCATTTTCAGACAATGACTTGCTGTATTTAGGCATGCTATTCTTGCCTTTAGTAATAATATTCATTACTTCTTCTAGTTTCATAGTAGATGTAAGCAAGTTTTTCGCACCCGATAATCCTTGGTCGCCACTTGGGCCATGGCACATGGCGCACTGAGAAAGAAACATCACTTTTCCATGGCTAAGTTCGTCATAATTGGCATCCGATGGATTGGTGATGATGTCATTACTTATGGTCACTTTTTTAGCTTTCATGCCACGGTTCATTTCGGACAATCCGTATACGGTAAAAATTAGCAACACGGATACTATAGCAAGTGATTTCTTGTGTTTTTTGAAACCAATAATGGCTAGTGGAATAGAGGCCAGTACTAATCCGAATTTAACCAGCAAAATAGTGCTTATTTCAGCAGATTGAGTGGCTAAGTAAATACCCGTAGCCAAAAACAAAAAGCTAATAATCATGTCAGGGACTTTTATCTTTTTTGAAAAATTATCGAGCTTTTCAGTATTAACAAAAAGTAGGATAAGTTTGATGGTGTAAATCAGTAAAAATAAGATTACAGCAAGTTTGTGACTATGATAAATTCCAGTATACATGTTTTTGATTTAGTTTGATGGGTTAAAATTATCATTTCTATACGAAACTACCATCATCAAAATGATATAAATCATATTTTAGGATTGTTTGCGTCATGTCCATACTGTAAATTTGGATAGACCTTTACAAAAAAAATATTTATGGAAGCCGTAACAGCGCAAGAAGCAGTAAAAATTATATCATCAGGACATCGTGTCTTTATTCAAGGAGGAGTAGCTACACCACAACTATTAGTGGATGCTATGGCAGTACGAGGGCCTGAACTGAAAAATGTAGAAATTGTTCATATTCATACAGAGGGCAAAACGCCTTATTTGAGTACAGAATACAGAGATAGTTTCACGATTAATTCTTTTTTTATAGGAAGCAATATGAGGAAAGCCGTAAATCAAGGGTACGCTCAGTATATTCCTGTGTTTTTAAGTGAAATCCCTTCCTTGTTCCGAAATAATATTTTGCCTCTTGATGTAGCGTTAGTACAGGTGTCTCCTCCTGATAAACATGGCTTTTGCTCCCTAGGTGTTTCGGTAGATGTTGCCCTTTCTGCTGTAGAAACCGCAAAATATGTGATTGCTCAAATAAACCCAAACATGCCTCGCACACATGGGGATGGGCTTGTACATATTCGTAATTTTCATGCCTACTGCGAGGCAGATATGCCTTTGCATGAAATGAAGTTGGGAGAACCAACAGAAATAGAAAAAGCAATTGGAAATCATGTAGCAGGACTAGTAGAAGATCGTGCCACCTTACAAATGGGGATTGGCGGAATTCCGAATGCCGTTTTGAATAGTTTGAATAATCATAAAGATTTAGGAATCCATACCGAAATGTTTTCCGATGGCATTATCGATTTAGTGAAAAATGGAGTGATTACAGGAAAGTATAAAAAGAAACACCCGTACAAGATTGTTTCAGGATTTGCCATGGGAACAAAGCGGTTGTACGATTTTATGGATGACAACCCTGAGGTAGCGATGTTGGACATCGAATATGTAAATGATACCGCTGTAATTCGTAGAAATCCAAAAGTAACAGCAATTAATAGTGCAGTAGAAATTGACCTTACAGGTCAGGTTTGTGCCGATTCGATAGGTATGAATATGTATTCAGGAGTAGGAGGGCAGATGGATTTTATTCGTGGAGCGTCTCTTTCAGAAGGTGGTAAACCTATTATAGCACTAGGTTCGGTGACAAATAAAGGGATTTCTAAAATCACACCATTTCTGAAGGAAGGAGCTGGAGTTGTTACTACACGTGCTCACGTGCATTATGTAGTAACAGAATACGGTGTGGCAAATTTATATGGTAAAAACCTGTATCAACGGGCTAAAGCGCTTATAAATATAGCGCATCCCGATCATCAAGGAAGCCTGGAGAAAGCCGCTTTTGATCGATTTGGTGAAAAATAATTGTAAAATGTAGCAGGGATGGTTGTAGGGTGTGATAAAAGTGAATATGGAGAAGTAATATAATTTTGTATATTTATAAAGTATGACTTAAAATCGTTCATTATGCAATAGAGTATCTATGGCATAATGAGCGTTAAAAATAAAGACCGAAACAATCGTTAACTAAAAAGAAAAAGAGATGAAAAAAAACATGAGTAACATTGATCGAATAATTAGGATACTGATTGCTGTAGTGGCAGCAGTATTGTACTATAATGGCACACTAACGGGCACAATAGGAATAGTAGCTGTAGTAATTGCGGTGATATTTGTATTAACAAGCTTAATCAATTTTTGTCCATTGTATAGCATTTTTGGCATTTCTACTCGTAAAAAATGAGGATTAGTTTTTTGTAGAATATTAAGTTTGTCTCGGCAAAAAAAAGTCTGCTTTTATTTAGAAAGCAGACTTTTTTATTTTAAATTAGAAAACACCTAAATAGTAGTGATTCATCTTCTTGTCAGATGCATGATATAAGTCATGTTTTTCTTGATATTAAAGTCAGTTTCAGATATGAGGGCAGTCACCGATGAGACGCATTATAACAATTAATTTTACACCAAAATAAATAAATACCTAAAATCAAATACTATGAAAAAATTAAACATGCTTATGGCTCTTTTTGTGCTCTCACTTGTGTGGGCTTGTGGAGGAGGAAGTGCATCAACTGAAGGTAGTGCTGCGGCACCACCGCCAAAATCGATGGTAGAGGAAGAGGCTGACCCAATGGAAAATAAAGGAATAGGTCCTGTTGCCTCAATTAAATTAGAAGAAGTAAATGAAGTCCTTGTTGCAGATGGACTTAAAATTTTTGAGGATATGTGTACTGCTTGTCATAAGGTAGAAAAAAAATTCATTGGTCCATCACCAAAAGGCATTATGGATAGACGATCTCCTGAGTGGATTATGAATATGATACTTAATCCTGACGAAATGGTCATAAAAGATCCAATAGCAAAGCAATTATTAATAGAAGCAAATGGTGCTCCTATGGCGAATCAAAACCTTACAGAAGAACAAGCCAGAGCAGTACTTGAATATTTTCGAACACTATAACCTAAATGAACTATGAAAAAATCAATCTACAGTTTGTTTGTTGTATTCATGATGTTATGTGTGATGTCATGTGGTACAGCAACACAAGAAAATGATGCTCAAGGAGCATCTATTGAAGAGCCAAACAACACGCCTTTAGGACAGGCATCAGTTGTTGATGATGTTTCAGCAGCCAACATTTTACAAGTAGCCATTGGTTCGCCAGATCATACTACATTAGTGGCAGCAGTACAGGCAGCACATATTGAGCATGTATTAGTAAATGCTGGGCCATTAACTGTTTTTGCACCTAATAATGCTGCATTTGCAAAATTACCAGAAGGTACCGTTGAAAATTTAGTGAAGCCTGAAAATATTGCAACACTAACTACTATTTTAACAAGGCATGCGGCTCCCGGTTCTTATAACATCGAAGGATTGAAAAAAGAAGCAAGAAAAGGAAGAAAACTTTATATGGCTACAGGTGACTACCTTGAAGTAACAACAGAAGGTGATGATGTTTTTGTAGGAGGTGCGAAAGTGATCGCTTCTATTCAAACATCAAACGGAATAGTCAATGTTGTCGAGGATGTTATTTTACCTAAATCTGAATAATAAATTATTATAATTATGAAAAACAAAAATCTAATTATTGCGGCTTTAGCCATTGTAACATTTTCGTTTGCAAGCTGTGATAACTCAAGTAATAAATCAGATAATGCAGGAGCATTGTCTGGAAATATGGCAGAAAGAGCGTATGTCGCTCCAGGCGAGCACGATGAGTTTTACTCATTTATATCAGGTGGTTTTAGTGGGCAATTGTCTGTTTATGGTTTACCATCAGGTAGATTGTTCAAAGTAATCCCAGTATTTTCTCAAGATGCTGAAAAAGCATATGGATACAATGAGGAAACTAAACCAATGTTAAATACATCTTATGGTTTTGTTCCTTGGGATGATTCTCACCACCCTGATATTTCTCAGACAGCTGGTGAATTAGATGGTAGATGGGTGTTTATCAACGGAAATAACACGCCTCGTATCGCAAAAATTGATTTAACTACTTTTGAAACTACTGAAATTATTGAATTACCAAATAGTGCTGGTAATCACAGTTCTTCATTTGTAACCGAAAACACAGAGTATGTAGTGGCAGGTACACGTTTTTCAGTTCCTGTACCTCAAAGAGATATGCCAATAGATGAATATAAAGGGAACTTCAAAGGAGCGTTATCTTTTATTTCTGTTGATCCTGAAGAAGGACACATGAATCTTGAATTTCAAATTCTTATGCCTGGGTTTAATTATGATTTATCACATCCAGGTAGAGGAAAATCTCACGGATGGTTCTTTTTTAGTACCTATAATACGGAGGAAGGTCATACATTATTAGAAGTAAATGCTTCGCAAAATGATAAGGATTTTATTGCAGCTGTTAATTGGAAGAAAATTGAAGAATATGTGAAAAATGGTGGCGGTAAAAAAATGCCTACAAACTATGCACATAATGTGTATGATGAGAAGACTCACATGGCAACTTCTACAATGAAGAAAGAAGTGGTAGTGGTTGATCCTTTAGAAGTACCTGGTGCTGTTTATTTATTGCCTACACCTAAATCTCCTCATGGTTGTGATGTTGATCCTTCTGGAGAGTACATTGTTGGTAGTGGAAAACTTTCTGCAAACTTAACAATTCATTCATTCACAAAAATGCTTGCTGCTATCGAAAATGAAAAATTCGCAGGCGATGCGTACGGCATTCCAATACTTAATTTTGAAGATGTAATGGAAGGAACAGTTGTACAACCAGGATTAGGACCTTTGCATACTGAGTTCGATGGCAAAGGAAATGCCTATACCACATTCTTTATTTCTTCTGAAGTAGTGAAATGGAAATTAGGAACTTGGGAAGTATTGGATAGAAAACCTACGTATTATTCTGTAGGTCACTTGATGATACCTGGAGGAAATTCAAGAGCTCCATTTGGGAAGTATCTTGTTGCAATGAATAAAATCACAAAAGACAGATATATTCCAACTGGTCCAGAGGTTACTCAGTCAGCACAGCTATTTGATATCTCTGGAGATAAAATGGAAATGATTCTTGACTTCCCTACTATTGGCGAACCTCACTATGCTGCAGGTATTCCTGCTGATTTGTTGAAGCCTAATTCTAGAAAAATATTTAAACTAGAGGAAAATGAACACCCATTTGTAGCCAAGAGTGAAAAAGAAGCAAAAGTGGTACGTGATGGCAATACAGTTCACGTGTATATGACTATGATTCGAAGTCACTTTGCTCCTGACAATATAGAAGGAATTCAAATGGGAGATAAAGTGTACTTCCACGTGACCAACTTAGAACAAGATTATGATGTGCCTCATGGAATTAGCATGATAGGTGCAAATACTTCTGAACTATTGATAATGCCAGGACAAACGGAAACGTTTACTTGGGAACCAAAAGGAGAAGGAGTATGGCCATTCTATTGTACTGATTTTTGTTCAGCACTACATCAAGAAATGCAAGGCTATGTACGCGTTTCGCCTAAGGGGTCTGATGTCTCTATGAAATGGACATTAGATGATGAATGGTACGATAGTGAATAATATTAAGCGTAAACTTAACTCTTAATCAAAAATAAAATAGTAAGATAGGGAGGATACATTTCATAGTTAATAGGTAATTAGGTTGAGTCTGCTTCTGTTGGGCGAAGCAGACTCTCCCTCCCTAATTTTACTAATCTCAAAATAGTTATAAAATAGTAATCAAATGAAAATCAAGGCTAAGTTCATCATGATATTGGCGGCTTTATTGCCACTTTCTTTATTCTTTTTGCCTCTCTGGAACATTACACTCGAAGCGCCTCAATATCCCGATGACCTAGGTATGGATATTTGGATTAACAAAATTGCCGATCATGAGCCTAATGATATTCAAAATATCAACTTGATGAATCATTATGTTGGGATGAAGAACATTCCTGAGCACATGGCAGAGTTTGATATTTTTCCAATAGTAGTAGGAGCAATGAGTGTATTAGGTTTAGTTATTGCATTTTTAAATAAAAGAAAATTATACCTAGCTTGGTTTATTTTGTTTGCCATTTTAGGTGCAATAGGGATGTATGATTTTTATTTGTGGGAATACGATTATGGGCATGACTTAAACGAGCATGCAGCAATTAAATTTTTGGATGCCGAAGGAAATCCTTTAGACTATCAACCCCCTCTTATTGGAAATGCCACTATTCTTAATTTTGTAGCTAAATCATGGCCAATGTCTGGGGCATACCTTTTATTTACAGGAATGTTTTTTTCAGTAGTTGCATTTGTAGTAGGTAAAAAAGAAGAAACAAGTACATAACTTTTGTTGTGAACCTTTCTTAGCCCGTTGGGCTGATCTTGCCGAATGTTAGCAATATAGAATTAGTCAGAATATATTTTGAATGATATGAGTTCATGATAACTTCTTTTCTATATATATTGCATCTCACAATAGCTATTCATAAAATTTCATGAAAAATACCCCTTTGTTTTTTATTCTGTTTTCATTGTTTTTTTCTTGCTCTGTAGAGTTGGAGAAAATAAATTATGGGAAAGAGGCTTGTCATTTCTGTAAAATGACCATCGTAGATCAGCAACATGCAGCTGAGGCGGTCACCACCAAAGGAAAAGTGTTTAAATATGATGCAGTAGAGTGTATGATAAATGATTTAAAACAAAAGAAAGAAGTGGAAATGGCACTTCTCTTTGTGAATGATTATAGCACCCCAGGTAAACTAATTGATGTACAAACAACCACTTTCTTGATAAGTGAGAAAATTAAAAGCCCAATGGGGGCTAACCTATCAGCCTTCGGAAGTAATGAAGAAGCACAAAAAATGGTAGACACTAGTGGAGGAAGCTTATATAATTGGGAAGAAGTACAAAGTCAACTAAAATAATAAGAATGATCGTAAATACTATTGCCAAAAAAGAATTTGATGGACTAAAAGTAGAGAAAATATTTAAGTCACCTACATGTGAAACGATACTGGTTCGTCTACAGAAAAGCCACACATTCCCCAAGCATACAACACCAAAAGAAGCACTTATTGTTATTCATCAAGGAGAAGTAGTTTTTAATATTAAAGGAGAATCGTCTACACTTGTTACGGGAGACACCTATGAAATCCCTATCAATGAAGAACATAGTGTTGTTGCTACTACCGATGCTATTTTTTTAATAATTAGATAGTTGTTTCATAAATAATATAGATCACTATCTTGTACCATTAATTATGAGACATTCATTTCTTTTCGTATTTGTACTAACAAGTATGCTCCTCCAAAGTGTTGATGTATGGGGTACTACTTTCGAAGTGTGTGGAAGTTGTAAGCATACCTCTATTACCGAAACAATAGCCATAGCCTCTTCAGGAGACACTTTGTTAATAAAAGGAGGGCTATATCAGGAAGGAGAAATCATCATTAATAAGCCCATTGTGTTATTGGGTGTCAATAAACCTATTTTAGACGGAGGTTCGGTCGCTGGAGTTATTTCTATTTTTGCTGATAGTGTGGTAATAAAAGGATTTGTGATCCAAAACGTTGGACTTAGTTACACCAACGATTATGCAGCTATTTATATCTCAAAAAGCAAGCATTTTACTATCGAAAATAATGTGTTGAAAAATGTCTTCTTCGGCATGCTAGTAGAAAAATCCCATTTCGGGAGGATACACAACAACGTAGTCTCGGGAGAAGTAAAAGAAGAACATAACTCAGGAAATGGCATCCATCTTTGGCATAGCGATCATGTTCGGATAACCGAAAACCAATTATCACATTTACGTGATGGCATTTATTTCGAATTTGTAAGCGAAAGCCATGTTGCCAACAATATAAGTCAAGAAAACCTCCGCTATGGTCTGCATTTTATGTTTTCTAACCATAATGACTATTATGACAACGCTTTTATAAATAACGGTGCGGGCGTTGCGGTCATGTTCTCGAAATTCATAAATATGAAAAGAAATAGGTTTTACAAAAACTGGGGAACGGCCTCTTTTGGGTTGTTGCTGAAAGAAATATACGATGCTGAAATTGAAGATAATGTGTTTGAAGAAAATACCATTGGTATTAATGTAGAAGGATCTACAAGAATAAATTATTCGAATAATAGTTTAATAAAAAATGGATGGGCAGTGAAAATAGCAGGAGGCTGTTACGCTAATATTTTTAATAACAACAATTTTGTAGGCAATTCATTTGATGTTTCTTATAATAGTAAAATGAACGACAATGCGTTTAGGGGTAATTACTGGAGCTCATATACAGGATATGATTTGGATAAAGATGGGGTTGGAGATGTGCCCTATCGTCCAGTAAAATTATTCTCTTATATTGTTAATCAAACACCAGAAACCATAGTATTACTCAGAAGCTTGTTTATTGATATACTTAATTTTTCGGAAAAAGTGTCTCCAGTATTTACTCCTGACAACCTTGTAGATGCTACTCCAAAAATGAAAATGATTTATGATTGAAATAACGGATTTACATAAAAACTTTGGAAAAGTAAAAGTACTCGATGGAATTAATCTTGAAATTAGTGGAGGAGGAGTGTTTGCCATTCTTGGCCCTAATGGTTCGGGTAAAACCACGTTGATAAAAAGTATCTTAGGAATGGTTATTCAGCAGTCGGGTACTATCCAGATAGATAAACAACCTGTAAAAGGGCAGTGGAAATATAGGGAAGGCATTAACTACTTACCTCAAATAGCTCAATTTCCCGAAAATCTATCCATTAAAGAGCTTATTGGGATGATAAAAAACCTGAGAGGAAGAAGCACCGATGACGAGTCGTTGATAGCGTTGTTTGGTCTCGCTCCTTTTATGGATAAAAAATTAGGCAATTTGTCGGGAGGCACCAAACAAAAAGTAAACTTAGTACTTGCCTTTATGTTCGATTGCCCTTTGTTGATTCTCGATGAACCCACTACAGGATTAGACCCCGTATCGCTTATCCATTTAAAAGAGTTGATACAATCGGAAAAAAAGAAAGGAAAAACGATTCTTATTACTACTCATATCATGGACTTTGTGGACACCATGGCCGATGAAATTGTATTTCTATTAGAGGGTAAAATTTATTTTAAAGGCACGGTAGCTGAACTAAAAAAGAAGAGTTCGAAAAATGAATTGGAACATGCTATTGCCACCATATTAACAGAGCAAAATGATTAAAATATTACAATATAGTTTTTATGATTTGGTGCGTAGCCGATGGAGTTATGTCTATTTTCTGTTTTATTTAGTACTAGGATTTGCCTTGCTTTTTTTGAATAGCAATGTATCCAAGTCGATTATTACACTCATGAACATCATTATTGTACTTACCCCCATGATCGGCACTATATTTGGCGTGATGTACTTCTATAGCTCAAGAGAGTTTACCGAATTATTATTAGCGCAACCCATTAAGCGGTCGACTATATTTTTGGGACA
>JAOULS010000004.1 GCA_029881895.1 Cyclobacteriaceae bacterium
ACATTAGCTGAGACAAGAGCACTTGATCAGGCGAGAGATATGTATCAACTATCTGCAGATGCTGACCCGGATAATATATCAGGTAATTTTAAAGCAGGAAATGCCTTTTTGCAAACTGTTGGAAAGGATAGAGCGGCTAAATATTTTGAAAGAGTATTAGCTGCTGATCCAGAATATCGGTTTAACATATTATACTTAATAGGTAGAAGCTATCAGTACGGGCTTGATTTTGATAAAGCACTGGATTACTATAATCGTTATCGAACTAATTTAACGCAAAATGAAGGGTATAGAGGTAATGATAAAACTTCATTGGCCGAGGTTGATCGTAGAATTTACGAATCTCGAAACGGAAAAGAATTTGTTGCTAACCCGGCTCATTATGCAGTAGTTAATGTTGGGTCTGCCATCAATTCAGAGTCAAGAGAATATGGTCCTGTTATAAATGAAGACGAAACATTAATGGTGTTTACTTCAAGACGACAAGATGGTAACCTAAATGAAAATGTGGCCGATGATAACGTACCTTACGAAGATATATTTATTTCTCATAAAAAAGATGGTAAATGGCAGTATGCTCAAAATATAGGAGATATTGTGAATTCAGAATACCATGATTCAAATTTAGCGCTCTCTGCTGCTGGGGATCAATTGTTTTTATATAGTGATGAAAATAATGGAGATATATATACTTCAAAAAAACTTGCTGATGACACATGGACAACCCCTGAGCCTTTAAATGATAATATTAACTCAAGCTATGCCGAAAAGTCAGTTAGCCTTTCTAGTGATGGGAGTATGCTTTTCTTTTCGAGTAATAGGCCTTCTCATGTAGGGGATGTAGAAAATACAGATATTTATTACTGTACAAAAGATAAAAATGGTGAATGGGCAAGACCAAAATCTCTGGGCGAGGAGATAAATACAGAGTTTGATGAAGATGCTCCATTTATAGATTACGATGGAGTAACGCTTTATTTTAGTTCGAATGGCAGAAAAGGAATGGGAGGATTTGATATTTTTAGGTCGGTTTATGATAGTATAGAAGGCGTATGGGGTGCACCACAAAATATTGGGTATCCTATTAACACTCCAGACGATGACATCTACTTTGTAAGTACTAAAGATGGACAAAGAGGATACTATGCTTCTGTAAGAGAAGATGGTATGGGGTATACTGATATATATATGGTAACTATTTTAAAAGATGGAGAAGATGTAAATCAAGTAGGGTCAAAAGAAGTTGAACCTCCGAAGGTAGAAGAACCAATAACAGATATTGAAATCGAAAAGGTAGATATTCAAGAAGTAAAACCAAAAGAACCTGAGTTATCATTACAGCCAGTGATTTTGACTGTAAATGTTTTAGATGCAAGTACAGAAGTTCCTATGGATGCTAAAATAAGTTTAAGAACAGCAGGTGATAATCGTATAGTAGGTTCAAAAAGAGCGAGTATGGGTGTTTATACGTTCACTATTAATAATACCGCAAGTACTGAATATATGTTGTCAGTAGAATATACTGGATATGTGTTTAGTAACACCAAGCTTAATATTGAAGCAGTAGCAGGAGTTGCACCTAAACAAATGTCGAGGACGATAAACTTGAAAAAAGTACAAAAAAGTGTAGGTGTGAGTAAAGTGTTGAGAAATATTTATTTTAAATTTAATAAAGCCACTTTCACTACCGATTCATATACAGAGCTTAATAAGTTAGAAAAAATGCTTTCAGATAACGCTTCGATAATAGTAGAGATATCAGGTCATACGGATGCTATTGGAAATGATAATTACAATAAAAAACTATCACAACTCAGGGCCGAAGCAGTAGTTCGGTACTTGATTGAGAAAGGTATAGACCAAAGAAGGTTGACCGCAGTGGGACATGGAGAAGAAAAGCCATTAGCGAGTAATGATGATGAGAATGAAGGGAGAGAGATAAATCGCAGAGTGGAATTTAAGATTTTAAATAATTAATAAGACATACAAATTGTCGAAGCCTTGGTTTTTTATTCTAGATCAAGGCTTTTTTATTTAATATCCCTTTTAATACATCAAACTTAATAAGATATTTGCGCACCAAACATCTAGGTAAATTAAAAAATGACAGTACTACCGTATAAAGAACAGCAAGCTGGAAAAAAAGAACAAGTTGCTGATATGTTTAACAATATTAGCCGGAAGTATGATTTTTTAAATCATTTTTTAAGTCTAGGTATTGATATTCTTTGGAGAAAAAAAGCGATTCGTCTATTAAAGAAGGATCAACCTAAATTGATATTAGACATAGCTACAGGTACAGGAGACTTTGCCATCGAAGCGTTGAGTCTTAATCCAGATAAAGTTATTGGAGTAGATATTTCCGAAGGTATGTTGGAAGTCGGGAAAGAAAAAATGAAAAGAAAGGGATTCGAGGATAAAATTGAACTTCAAATGGGAGACTCGGAAAAATTATTGTTTGAGGATAATAAATTTGATGCCGTAATCGTTTCTTTTGGTGTGAGGAATTTCGAAAACCTAAGAAAAGGTTTGGAAGATATGAACAGGGTGCTGAAAAAAGGAGGTAAGGTGGTGATTGTAGAGTTTTCAAAACCTAAAATTTTTCCTTTAAAACAAATATATAATTTCTATTTTAAATTTGTTTTACCAAAAATTGGCAGATTAGTTTCAAAAGATAACGCAGCGTATACCTATCTTCCAGAATCAGTTCAAAACTTTCCTGATGGAGATGATTTTTTAAAAATATTTTCAGAATCAGGGTTTAATAATACTAAATGTATACCATTAACATTCGGCATCAGTTCAATTTATATGGGCGAAAAATAATCGTTTTATTTTTTGTTGTTTTTGTATGCTTTAATTCTTCATTTGCACAGCTAAGGCAGCCCAATATGAATAACCCTGAGTATGATAATCGTATGATTAGCTATGGGTTTTTAATTGGTTTGCATACTTCTGGATACCAGTTAAAGTATGCAGATGCATTTGATACAATAGATTCACTACACTCAATACAAACTATAACGTCTCCAGGGTTTTCACTTGGGTTTATTGTCAACCTCAGGTTAACACAGTTTTTAGATCTTCGACTGTTGCCCAAGGTAGCCTTTTACGAACATGCATTACAATTTATTAGAACAAATGACCCTACTTTGAATGAAACAGTAGAGAGTACGGTTGTAGAATTCCCTTTAATCTTAAAATATAAGTCGGTCAGAAAAGGTAATTTTGGCATGTATTTAGTAGGTGGAGCTAAATATGGTTTAGAGGCATCGGGCAAAAACAACGAAAATCAAAACTCAAATGACGAATTATTTATTCAAGGAAGTAATTTGTCGTTAGATTTTGGGTTTGGTTTCGATATATATTATCCCTTATTTAAATTTTCGCCTGAATTAAGATTTTCTAGAGGTATGTCAAATATGTTATTATCAGGTAAAACAAATGATCTAAGCTTAGGGATTAAAAGCTTAAATATTAATACGATTACACTTTATTTTTTATTTCAGTAAAACAAACTATGGCATCTACTATATTAATTACAGGAGCTACTTCAGGAATAGGGTTAGAAACAGCTCGTTTACTCTCAAAAAATGGATTTGACCTAATATTGTGTGGTAGAAGAGAAGATCGATTAATCAATTTGAAAAAGGAGTTAGGTGAGTTTTCAAAAGTAACCACTCTAAAGTTTGATGTTAGAGATCAACAAGAGGTCGTACAAGCACTTGGGAGTATAGATATTACTCCAGACGTATTGTTAAATAATGCAGGTAATGCACATGGTTTAAGTGCTATTCAAGACGGTGATACATCAGATTGGGACGCTATGATAGACATCAATGTTAAAGGGCTATTATACGTGTCAAAAGCGATTATACCTTCTATGATAGAAAAGGGAGGGGGACATATTATCAATATTGGATCAATTGCAGGAAAAGAGGTATATCCTAATGGAAATGTTTATTGTGCTTCAAAATATGCTGTTGATGCCATTTCCCAGGGAATGAGAATTGACTTGAATAAAAATGGAATACGTGTATCGTCCATTAATCCTGGAATGGTAGAAACTGAGTTTGCCAAAGTGCGATTTAAAGGAGATGAAGAATTAGCGAATAATGCTTATAAGGGATATCAACCCTTAAAGCCTGAAGATATAGCTGATATTATTCATTTTATTATTACTCGACCCAAGCATGTAAACATTGCAGATTTATTAGTGCTTCCTACAGCACAGGCTACTACTTCTGTCTTCAATAAGAATTTGTAGCAATTTTCATTAATGTTTGTTTGTGGATAATGTGATTTCCATCAAAAACGATGGTGATAAGGGTAATACCTATTTCTTTTATGATTTTCTGCTGATCGTCAAAGTGTAGAGGAGTTAAAAATTCATCTTTTTCTCCGTAGACATTAATGATTTCAATCTCATCATATCGTTTTTTTGTATATTCTGGTTTCATATCATCAGGAAATATACCTGACCATAATATTAATCGGTCAGCTTTCACTTCTGATTGAGCTATCCACCTTGACACGGTAGCTGTACCCTGAGAAAATCCTAAAAAAGTAATTTTCACATTTTCTTTCAATTTACTTACTACCTCATGGTATACTACATTTAGATAGTTTACATAATTCTCAATGTCAGATAACCTATCTTCTTTGGTCATCCATGTAGCACCTACTCTCCCAGAGTATCCTGATAAATAATATCTAGACAGACCTTCAGGGGCTACAATGTAGTATTGATCAGGATCTAAATCTTGAAATTTTTTAATAAAATATTGAGCGAGCTGCCCGTGACCATGTAACACTATCCATAGTTCTTTGGCAGTTTCTGGATTTCCCGTTTCAAAATACCGTGATTTATGGAGAAAGGAAATACTACGTTCATTCATATTGATAAGTCAAAAAAAATCCTGAATGTCAGTATCTAAATACTTGACATTCAGGATTTGTAATCTTCAATGATAGTTATTATTACCTTTTAAAACCTAGTGCGCTTCCTCCGCAATAATTAGCTGAATTTTCAAAAGTATATGTGATGTAATAGATTCCTGTCGTGTTACAAGGGTAATTCATGCCACTTAAGTATTGACCATTATATACACTAGTTCCTACTTTTTGACGTTTAGAGTCATATAATGTAACAACAATTCCATCTGTCGTTTCTCCTTCTGCACAAATATTTATCATATATTGTGTCCCCTTGGTGAATACATAAGAGTACTCAACTTTAGACTTACCACCTCCGGCACCATCAATTTTATAACTCTTTAAAAAATTGAACCCAGAAGATAATTTAGGAATACAGGTGTTTGTATATGTATCTGCATTGCATTGTGCATTTGCATTAACACTTACGAAACTCAACGCTGTTCCTAGGGTTAGTAAATAGAATAATTTTTTCATACACTAATTTTTTTCTATTAATTTGTATTTAGCTTATAATCTTACTTCTAATTTTAGCAGTAACATTTTTTATCTCTTCAACATTTGCATCAGTAATATTTACATTACTTTCACTATTGTCATGAATTACCATTATACCATCAACGATTTCCATTGTTGACTCTTTATAGATAGTCGTAATTTCAATAGTATCAAAAGATGCTTGTAACTCTAAAATATCAATCATAAACGCTGCTATATCAGGAAATGATTCACTATAAAATGACAGTAATAGTACTATGTTTTCTAATATAATTTTTTGTTCTCCTATTTTTTCCTGCAATTCTTTATTGCTAGGATTTTTTGAAGATACTTGACAGGTAATATGCATAGCTTCTAACCATCCTCCTGCTAATAGCAGCACACTTAAATGTGAACGATCTTGTTCTTGCAAGTAAGTGTTGATAGCATTGAAGTTTTGAGTAGTCACCAATAATAATGAATCTAAATTATTACTATTGGTAGCTAATTTACCTATCGTTTCAATATCAAAAAATTGTCCAATATTTAACCCATCGGCCATGCTCTTAATAGAAGACATATAGTCTAATCCATCTTGATTTTGTGCATAAATATTGGTGTAGCCTAAATCTGTTCCATAAATACCTAAATTAAGTGCCTTACTATAGTTACTATTATACTTAGAGGTATTGTTTGAAGCATTTAATATGCTAATATCATATTTCGTGCCAGACTCTTTTAGTAATACTGAAATCTCTAAAGGAGAAGGTATGGACTCAATAATCGCTGAAATAACTTCTGGAGATATTTCAGGGCCTTTTGATTGAGTAGAATCTGCTGCTAATTGATTTTCAAAATCATCTTGAGCCTGTTCGTCCTTACTAGGCCCACATGCAGCAATGCTCAACACTATTATTCCTATTAATAATTTTTTCATATACTTTTTGTTAACCATAAACAAAATTAAAAATTCATTTAAGTATTACAAACATTAAATCTTGTAATTGCTAATATATAGTTATTTCAAATATTATTCTTTCTTTTTAAAGAATTTAACTTTATCGAATGAAGATAAGAATTTTCTTAGTAATTCGAAATACAATGTTATGTAGAAAATTAATGTCATCATCCATATTACAGCTAAATTAAACCCATAAGTATCAAAATATTGACCCCCTATATGTTTTACTGGTGCGAAAAAATGTGTTCTGTAATCAAGGAAATGATTTGGGTTATCTGGATCATGATAAATAGGATCAATTTGTTGTAACAATTTGCCCTTATACTCGATTATTCGATCTTTTACACTTATGTTTCTCACAAAATCAGATAAGCTTTCGCTATAGTATTTGTTTTTATACTCATTTAAATTATAATCTCCAGATTTCTCTTTAAATAAAACGAATTTTTCTCTTGTATTAACTGCTTCATTGTAAGCATTTAAATATGTTTTTCTCAGTGCATCAAAGTAATTGGTGATAATCGTATTAATAGAAGCATTGTATACTTCAATACTTAATGCTTTATCAATATCAATATCTTCTAGCCCAACTCTGAATTCTTCTTTGCTAATCTCTTCTTTTATGATGTTTAAATCTTTTATTATAATCTGTTTAATCGAGTCACTTTCGGTGTCAATATTATCCAAAACATACTGATTTTTCTTTTTTAATTCTTTAATCAAATAGGACGATTTATAATCGGCTTGTAATTCTTGCTTCTCGTATTTGTAATATGGTTTAGAAAAATCATTTTCTTTGAATTGGTAAACAGCCATTGCTTCATAAGCCCATCTTGAAGCCATAAAATCAGCTACAATTGGCACTTTTCCTTTCGTGCTGATGATGTTGTTTAGTTTATCAAAACTAAAAAGCAATCCACTTAAAATCATTTGGGGAATAAGAAGAAGTGGTATTATTACATAGACTGTAACCGCAGAATTGAAAGCGGATGATATATTTAACCCTATTACGTTCGACATACATGAAACTGAAAATAGCACGAGCCAAAAGCTAAAAGTCATTCCATGAATTTCTAGTATTAGATTACCAATCAATACAAACATAAATGTTTGTATGGCAGACATTGTGAACAGGATTAATAATTTTGAAAACAAATAACTGTTCCAACTTAGGTTTAAGAAAGATTCTCTTTTAAGTATCTTCCTATCTCGAATAATTTCCTCTGCACTTACCGTTAGTCCCATAAATAAAGCTACAACAATACTCATCAGCATAAAAGCGGGAATATTTTCGTTAAATCGAAAGATATATTCGTCTCCAGATGGTGAACTTTTATATCGAATAATAAATGCTAATATTATTGCGAGTAGGGGGGCTTCTAATAAGTTTATTAATAGGTATTGTTTGTTACTGAGCTTAGATAGGGTGTCTCTAATCGTAAATATTATAGTTTGCTTTAGTTTAGATGGGATGTTTAAAGACTGAGGAGGAGCTTCCTTTACATCTTCAATTTTTTCTATTTTAAACTTGTCTAGATATTGTTCGTTCCATTGTGGAGGACTAATCTTTCTCTTATTGGTAAGTTGTCCGTATTCGTCAACAACTTTGGCTTCAATTATATTAAAAATCTGTTCTGGATTTACATTTCCACACGTTTCGCATTGTCCCCTTTGGCTATCTACTTGATGAGTAGCTTCTTTGAAATGCGTAACAGCATGTATTGGATTGCCATAAAAAATAGGATATCCACCAGTATCCATAATATACATCTTGTCAAACATTTTGTAGATGTCTGATGATGGTTGATGTATAACTACAAATATTAATTTTCCTTTGAGAGAAAGTTCTTTTAATAAATCAATAACATTTTCAGAATCCCTAGATGATAAACCTGATGTTGGCTCATCTACAAACATAATAGCAGGTTCCCTTATTAGTTCTAGTGCAATATTTAATCGCTTCCTTTGTCCACCACTGATTGTTTTATCTAAAATACTTCCTACTTTAAGATTTTTTCGTTGATCTAACCCCAAACTAGTAAGAACATTCATTACACGTTCATCCAGTTCTTTTTCTGACATGCTCGCAAAACATAGTTTGGCATTGTAATAGAGGTTCTCATATACGGTTAACTCTTCTATAAGAAGGTCATCTTGAGCAATGTATCCTATTACTCCTTGTACTTTGTCTTCTTGTGTGTGAATGTTAAAGCCATTAATGAGTAGTTCACCCTCAGTAGGTTTTTCAATACCTGCAAGAACATTTAATAAGGTGGTTTTTCCAGCACCACTAGCCCCCATTATACCTATAAGTTTACCAGGACCTTCTGAAATATTTACATCTCTAAGACCAATGCCTCCATTTGGAAATTTAAATACAATGTTATTAGCATTAAAAGAAATGTTGCTAACTTTTAAATCAGATATAAAGTGAATTATAAGGTCGCTGTAGTAAAGAGCACCTCCAGAAGGTGTTTTTACGGTACTACCTTGTGAAAATAAATATACGCGATTGGTAAGCATTATGAAGCCATTCATTACAATTTCATTGCTGCCCAAATACTTCACGAAGTACATGTCTACAGTCTTTAGCCTCATGAAAATTAGATTACCATCTAATTCTGCCTGAAAGTGTTTCGCCTTATTTATTTCAATGGGCAATCCTGCTTCATCAGTTTCTATTTTCTCATCTTCATTGATATTCTTTGTTTCAACTTCATTTTTATTTACTAATAAAATGTCGTCATATTGAAGTTTTTCGGTGTCTTCTTGTAATACAAAGCTTTCAATAAGTTTATACTCGTCTTTTATTATATTAAATACCGATGAGATGGTATCAATAATTCCCATTCGTTGAGGAGTGAAATTTTTATCAGAACCAACAAGTTCAAGAATTTTCACCAACACAACCACTTTTTGTTTTTGAGTGAGTGTTTTATTAATTTTTTTACAAAGCCCTAAAGTTTTTACTGAATCCCTTACAGATGTGAGTTTTCTTTTCTTTTTGGGAGCTTCTTCTTCATTTTTGTTTCCTTCAGTTTCTTCTTCTTTTTCTCCTTCTTTTTTATAGTCTACATACTTATCATATAGTTCAAGATATTCTTTTACAGAATCTTGATCTAACTCTTGTTGAAAGAAGTCAATAACAAATTGTCTTTCTTTTTCAGTAACACCACCATCTTGTTTAGTGATAATTCCAAATAGTTGTGTTAGGGCTTTAAGTATTTCCTCACTCATATAGTAGTACCTATAGGTTGCTTAAAAAATAAAGATGAAGCAATAAAAAATTAGTATGTTAATTAGTATGTTTTAAATTCAAATGGAATTTCAACTAGTTCAGAAAATTCTTCACCAGCTTCCTCCATATCTTCATCGTCTTCATGAAAATACCAAATTATTTTGCATCCTTCAACATCTTCAAGCGCTGAAAGAACATCTAAAATTAATTTTGAAGATGCTGTGTTAAAATACTCTAATTTAAAAACAAACTCAGTCTCAGCGTTAGGACTTGAATTGTATTCTTCAATCCAGTCTAAAACAGGTTGATAGAATTCTGCCGAATCTTCAGGTAGAGATCTTCCTGATATTTCATATATTTCATTTCCTTTGTCTAAGATTATTTTTGGGGTATCTTCAGCTCCTTCCAGATTTAAAATTTCCATATCGGTTGTAATTTTTTATAGTTAATATCAGTAATAATGTTATTGTCTTTTAATACAAGATTTTAGAGAGAAAAAAGAATATCCATTTTCCATTTTTTCAAAATCATATTCTAATTTTTGTCCAGATTTACGTGCCATGTCCACAAATCCTAGTCCTGCACCACCTTTTTCAGAGATTTCGGTAGTTTTTATAATGTTTTTATAAAGTTGTTTTAACCCATCTCTATCCAAGGTGTTGATTTCGTCAATTTTATCTTTTACGATCGAGATAAATTCATCTTTAATAGGGTTTCCAGATATGATAGTATACTGTTCATCATGTTTTCCAATCATAAAGACAGCATTATGATTTGGGTTATTATTTAATTGATCAGCATGTCTCACCACATTTTGAAGGCATTCTACCATTACGTTGAATACTTTCCTTTTTATGGCTGATTCTTCTCCCGAAGAATCCATGTTACGTTCAGCCATGGATAAAACCGATTTTGTAATTTCTTGAGTAAACTCTCCTTCGTACACCAAAATCAGGTCATGATTTACCATGCTTTTGTGCAATTCATAGATATATTTCATGAGTTGGCATTTTTATTTATTATTCAATTATTTAAAAGTATTAACAATAACATTGGAAATCAAACCAATGCTTAATTTCCTAAGTTAAAATTTTATCCCGATTAATAATACATCATCAGTTTGTTTTTCTTCACCTTGCCATCCAAACCATTGCTTTTCAAATTCTTCTGAAGCTTCACGCATTGATTTCTCGTGTACATCGTGAATAATTTGTCTCGTTCGTTTTGGTCCAAATTTCCTATTCTCGGGACCTCCAAATTGGTCAGGAAATCCATCAGAACAGAAGTATATAGAGTCACCTTTCTTTAAAGATAATTTAGTGTTCGTGAAATTGGTCTGATTTTTATAAATACCTCCGCCAATGGCAAATTTATTTCCTTTAATCTCCTCCATTTCATGATTTTTCATCACGTATAATGGACGGTGAGCACCAGCGTATTCTACAGTTCGATTTTCAGTATTTATTTTACAAAGGGCGATATCCATTCCGTCTTTTGTTTTAGAATCGTCCTGATCTTGTCGGAGAGTAGTAGTGACACCTTCATCTAATTGATCAAGAATTATTCCTGGGTCGCTTATTTTTCTACTTCTAACGATATCGTTTAATAGGAAATACCCAATTAATGATAAGAGTGCACCAGGAACGCCATGACCTGTACAATCGACAGCAGCAATATATATATCTTCACCTACTCGAACATACCAAGGGAAATCACCACTAACAACGTCTTTAGGTTTGTAAAAAATAAATGAGTCTGGTAGTGTACGATTAATAATATTGGTGTTAGGTAATATAGCTCCTTGAATACGTTTAGCGTAGTTTATACTGTCATTAATTTTTTTGTTCTTGTTTTGAACCTCTAGTTCGATTAACTTTCTTTCTGTAATATCATGAGAAACTACTAAGACAGATTCTAGATTTTTTAATTCGTCAAATTCAGGTATAGCATTTACATGCATGATACGCTTTCCTTCTTCAGAAATGAAATCTATTTCATCAACAATATTTTCATTAGTATTTTTTACATTTTCTATTATCTCTAACCATTGATCAATAATTGATTTATTTATATCTGTATCAACTAAGTTTTTATTTAAATATCGTTCAGGCTTTTTACCAGTAATCTTCTCAATAACTGGGTTTATGTATGAAATAGGGCCGTCATTTTCTAGTCTAGTAATTAAATCAGGAGAATTTTCCGATAGCGCTTGCATTTTACTACGCATTCTTTGTTCTTGTTCTGCTCTCCTTCTTTCTGTAATGTCAGTTGAATTAACAATCATGCCATGGATGGCAGGGTTTGACATAAAGTTAGTTCCCGTTGATTCAATCCAGATAGGCTTCCCTGATTTAGTTTTATATTCATACTGGACGGTAACTTGTTCATAGGGGTTGTCCAATAATTGTTTAAACATATCTTTTACAATAGGGACGTATTCAGGAAGAACAAAATCAATATCTTTTGTGTCAATAAGTTCATTCTGGCTGTATCCTAAAATGGGTTCTACAGAAGGACTTATATAGCGAATAGTCTCATCTTCTTCATATATTGTAATTACCTCAGAAGCATTTTCTAATAGCAACTGCATTCTTTTTTGTGTACGATTAACCTCTTCAATCTGTTCTTCTAGTTGAGCATTAGAACGCGTTAATTCTTCTTGAGTAGCTTGCATTTCTTCGGCATTTTGACGCAGAACTTCTTGTTTTTCTTGAAGTTCAGTACTCATGGTTTGTGATTCTTCTAAAAGGATTTTAGTGCGATCATTTACCTTCATATTAAAGACGGTACGCGCTAGAATTAAACTCAGTTCCTCTACAAACTTTATTTGAACATCAGAAAACCGTTTGAAGCCTGCAAATTCAAGTACACCATAAACTTTTTCGTTTGTAATAAGGGGTACTATGAGAATACATGTGGGTTTTTGATCACCCAAAATACCTGAAGTGAGTGTTACGTAATCGTTTGGTATTTCGGTTCTAATAATAGTGTCCTGCTCTACTGCAGCTTGCCCAACAAGCCCTTCTGCAAATTTAAAATCTTTTTGAATGTATTTTTTTCTATTGTAAGCATAGCTTGATTTTAAAGAGATGACACCATGTTCATCAAAAAGATCATCATCCTCTTCTACTATATATAATGCTCCTTGTATGGCCTCTATTTTCTTGATGATGAATTTCAGAACATCATCTCCTAAATCTTCTAAGTTGTTATGAATACGTAGTATTTCTCCAATTTCGGCTACACCAGTAACAATCCAATTTCGTTCGTTATCTCGTTTTTCGGCCTCTACTAAATTGTCTCTCATCGTAATCAACGATAATCCTAGCGCATCATTTTCTCCTAAAGGCTTGAATTTAGCATCAAAATCACCAGTACCTATTTGGTTGGCAAACCCAGCAGTCCTTTTTAATGCATGTACTAAATGGTTTACAGTAGATGCCATTTGACCTACTTCATCGTTTGATTTTAATTTCACCTCTCCTGGTAAAATACCTTGTCCAACTAAATCGAGAGTACTTTTCAATACTTGTACAGGAGCTACAAGCATTTTTGAAAATAAAATAGAAATAAAGGATGTTATTAAGGCTATAAATAGTCCTGAAAACAGGAATTTTAAAAGAAGAGTTTCAATCTCAGAATATACTTCTTCTTGATTAATTTTGGTTACTAATCCCCAATTCAACTTGGGAATGCTTCTCCAAGCAGCAAGTATTGGTACTCCATTATAGTCAAATTCTTTACCTGCAAAATTCTTCCCTTCAATAGCAAGTTGAATAGGAGTAGCGTTAGCTAAATTATTTTCCCATTTCTTAGGACTAAGAATTTCATTATTATTATTTCTTAGTGGGTTAAGATAAATTATTCGTGTACCACTTGGATCTTGAGTGCCTAACACAACTTCTCCACTATTCCCTAACCCTGTATAATCTTGTAAAATATTATACATCGTGCTTATTTTAAATTTAATAAACACAAGTCCTATAGTTACGTCAAAATTATCTTTAATAGGTGTTCCGTTTATTATATAAAATTCGTTCTCTTCTATAAAAGTACTACTATAAATTAAGCTATCATTTGCAAGGCTAACAAACTCTTTTGTAGGAGTAGGGTATATGTTTTTTTCTTTTTTTATATCAGTTGAAAATAAGGTTAATCCATCTGGGTCTGTAATTGCGATATCTGTATATTCAAAAG
Organism: Cyclobacteriaceae bacterium; assembly: GCA_029881895.1. Classification (GTDB taxonomy): domain Bacteria; phylum Bacteroidota; class Bacteroidia; order Cytophagales; family Cyclobacteriaceae; genus JAOUKH01. The sequence continues at coordinate 13,809 of JAOULS010000004.1, forward strand.
CATTATTTACATCATTAATGTATATTTTTAAATCATCTTCAGTAGATGATGATAAGAAAAAATCCATTGCATCATCTCCTCCTTGACTGGATAGTGAAGCACCAAATGGATCACCACTTCCAAAAGGATCCATTGCGGATGAATTTGAAGTAGTTTCAGACGAATTTACATTTATAACAGCATTTTTCACTAATTCTGAAGATGCGATTAAGTGTGCGTTTTTATCAATTTGAGTTACATATGAGTTGATCTTATCTACTCGAATATTGGCAAGAACATTCAAGTTATCATCTTGCCTTCGTTCAATAGATTTTTTACTTAGATTGTAGGTTAAATAACTTATGGTAGCTACAGTTATAAGTACTATTGTAATTACTACAGCAGTTATTTTTGTCCCTATTTTTATATTTCTAAACATGATTCAATTTAAATATTGGTTCAGTTTTATTTTTTATTTTTTATTTCGCCTAACTCCTTAGCTTTTTCTTGGTCTTTTTTTGTTTGACTAGTTGCTTTAGTTTTTTTACCTTCTCCAGAAGGGGAAACAACAAGAAGGTTGAAACTTTCTTTTATTAAGTTAACACTTTCTTTTGAAAATTCAGTAAAAGATGCTAATTCAATAACAGCTTCAATCATTTTTCCTTTATATAAAGGCATAATAAGCAAATGTTTTGGTGATGCTTTTCCTAAACCTGAAATTATGTTTATGTAATTTTCAGGTATTTCATCTATTATTAAAGTGTCTCCTTCTTTTGCAACCTGTCCAATGAGTCCTTCTCCATACTCAAATTTAATAGTTTCACTTTCGGCAATACTAAAAGCATAGCCAACATAAAATTCAACAAATCGGATTCCTTTAATTTCTTTTGGAACATAAACTGCACCTTGTCCTATTTCTAATTTTTTGCAAATGGCAGTTAAAGTAATACTGAATTTATCCTTTTTGTCTTTAGTGTCTTTCAAGGCTACTTTTATAAATTCTGTATCGGTTGTAGATTTTTCTATATCTGTTTCAGCTTCTGTTTCAGTTTCTCGTCCTTCTGCTTTATTTACGTTTTTACTTGAATTATCCGCTATATGATTTTCATTTAGTAGATGATTAGATTTGAATCCTAATATTAAAACAATAATTCCAGAAAGGATTACCGTGCCAACAGCAATATATAATTGAAATAATACGGGTGACAATAAAGATGCTTGGCTTGAATCTAAAACTGTTGAACTTAAAATCAAGTCGTCTTGTAAGCTAAAAAGTCTTAGCGTAGTGTAGATAATGCTGATAATGAACAGTATCGTGAATAAATAGTTGATGTTTTTGTTTTTATCGCTCATACTTACAATTATTTATAATGCGAATTTAATTCATTTAAAAAAGAGATAATCTCATTTACTTTCATAACATAATCAATTTCAGTAACATTTATGGCAGCCGATGGCATGGTGTCAATCATACATTCTTTTGGGTCTTGTACTATGGTCATACCGCCTTTATTTTTTATATTCTTCATACCTAAAGCACCATCTTTATTTGCTCCAGAAAGTAAAATGCCAATCAATTTATCTCTATACACATATCCAGAAGTGCCTAAGGTAATGTCAATAGCTGGTCGGGAGTTATTGACCATATCTTCCGTAGATAGACTGAAATAATTCCCTAATTCAATAGACATATGGTAATTAGATGGTGCTAAATACACTTTTCCTTTTTTAATCGGTTCTTTGTCATATGGCTCTGTTACGGAAATCACACTTTTAAGTGATAACGCTTCAACAAACCCGTTTCTAACATGTTTTAGTCGATGTAAGCACATGATGATAGGGATGTTGAAATCGGGTGATATGCTTGATAGAATTCTAGTTATACCTTGAAAACTACCTGCTGATCCACCAATTACTATGGCCTTGTATCTATTGCTTAAATCGTATTTGTTCATTTTATGGAATCACTAAAAAATAGTGGAAATCTTAATCCTTAAACTTTTTGTAAATTTTTTCTTCATTATTCACAACTATAAATTTATTTGCGATATCACACCATATCAATGATTCCTTTGATCCTATAATTAAGTATCCAAACTTGAATAAACTCTCATGGAATTTTTTTAGTACTTCGTTTTGTAAAGATTGATTGAAGTAGATCATTACATTTCGACAAAGAACAAGGTCAAACTTATTGAACACTTCTCCTTTTACTAAGTCATGTTCTCGAAAAGACACATTTTCAACTAAAGAAGGATCCATTACAGCAACTCCTTTTTGTTCGGAATAATAATCTTTTAATGAAGAATTTCCTTGAAACCGGATATAGTTTTTTTCATTTAATTCCATGTTTTTCAGTGAATATTTCCCTGACTTTGCCCGCTTTAATATTTCTTTATCTAAATCTGTTGCTATTAATTGAGAATTCTGAAGTACTCCTAGTTCCCTTAACATAATTGCCATTGAAAAAACTTCTTCTCCTGAAGAACATCCTGCATGCCAAATTCTAATTTTATCATGATTTAACATGATTGCAGGGATAATGTCATCTCTTAAAACCCTCCAAAATGAAGGGTCGCGAAACATTTCTGTCACGTTAACCGTTATTTCCACAAGAAATTCTTCAAAAAAAGAAGCATCATCAGAAAGTCTTTTTATTAGAGCGTCAACAGAACTTATTTTAAAATAATCTAGAATCCGTTGAATTCGTCTTTTAAAAGAGGACATAGCATAATTGGTAAAATCGTAATTGTACTTCCTTTTTACTACTTCAGCAATTTTTTTTATGTCTGCAATTTCGATATCCGCCATATTCTTATGATTGTAAATCCATGTCCATCAACTTCACCAGTATATTTATTTTATAAAGATAGTATACTAATGGGTTATTAAGATAATAACTAATTAATTATTTAACCGATTTATATTTAAAAATTAATAAAAAATTATTTATAAGATATAATTATTGTCTGTTTTGATCCCTTTATAGGAATTACTTTTAATTTTAATTCATCATTTTTTGTGTTCGTTACGCTGATATTTATCTCGACCCCATTAATAATAGCTTCTTTGATTTTTGTAATTGAGTCTGTATCTAAGATTTTATTCAAAGATGAAATTTGGTTTGAAACGGCTAGTTCATTAAACGTATTTTTTAATGCTTGAGTAGCGAAAATAATTTCTAATTCTTCTATTAAACCAATTCCCATTGCTTCATCAATTATGTTAAAATAATTGATTTTATTTAGAATTACTTCTTCTGTTAATTGTAGTGATTCTACATTTTGTTGTAATTCTTCTTCTAAATCAGATAGATTTTTTTCATTTGTAGAAGGCGGAATGTTATCTGCTGGATGAGCAAAAAACAAAACTCGGTCATATCCTTTATCCATTGATTTTGCTGGTGTCATTACTATATTGAGTAACACTTTGTTTATATAGAACACCCCTTGAATAATTTTTCCATTTTTTAAATCAGAAAAATAGTCAATTGGTAAGTTCTCTTTGTTATGGGAAACAATAAGTTGAGAAATGTTTTGACCGATAAGGTCTTCCACGTTATTGTACCCAGTATATTTTAGTAATTCAATATTAGCATTGATCACATTAGTTTCAATAGATAGTTCAGCGGTAGCAAAAGTTGTTTCCAATGCAGAAACAATCATTTGATTATGTTGATTATTTTCAGTGTCATTTTCTGAGGAAGTAGAAAGGTCTTCTAATATATATTGACGCATTTCCTCTTCTTGAGATTTCATTCGTTCTGTTAATTTTTGTGCATTGTCTAGAAGTAGTTGCGTGTTTTCATTATTCCTTACGTTTGAAATAGCAGAAGCAATCATTTCTCCAAGTTGTTCTATAAACTCTATCTTATAAGATTCTATTTCATTGAATGATGCTAATTCTATTACGCCAAAAGCTTCATCGTTAACAATTAGAGGTACGATAAGTATAGCGTGCGGATTAATACTGCCAAGTCCAGATTTTAATTTCATGTACTCTTCAGGTATCTCAAGAAGATAGGTGGTTTTTCTTTCAAGAAATGTTTGTCCTACTAACCCTTCACCAAGCAATATTTTTTCTTTATGAAATTTCTCAATATTGAAGGCATAATATGCGCTTAAGCTTAAATAGGGAGTATCTGTTTCATCTTTATTCAGGATATACATACATCCTTGATTTGTGTTTAGGTATTCGACAATCGAAGACATAATTACACTGCTCAATTTTTCAATATTCGAGTTATTATTTCGAATAATATTGGCAAATTTTGCTACTCCTTGAGTAGCCCAATTTCGTTTTTCATCTTTATTAGTTATTGCTTTCAGCTTATCTCTCATAGAAATAAGCGCATGAGCTAGGCTAGTTTTGTTTATTTCTGTTGCATTAACTCCTTGAAAGTTACTTTCAAGGTTTCCTTCCCCAATTTGATGCACAAATTCAGATGAATTTTGTAAATACGTAGCCATAACATTAATGGCCGATGTTATTGTTCCTATTTCATCATTATTGGTATAATCAATACGAGCATTTATATCTCCTTTAGCAACTAATTGTGCTTGTTTGCCAACTGATTGTATAGGTTTGACCACCTTAGTTTTTATCCAGATATATGAAAATCCAAATATGAATATGTTTATGACACCTAAAACTAGAAATGAGATGTTATATGTTGAATAACTGTCTTCTATTTTTATAATAATGTTGTTCAACACCTTTTCGTTAACTTTTCTAAGTTTATCTACTGATGAGGAAGCTATTTTTATGGCTTCTTTCATTTTAGAGTTGTTAACTAATATTGTTTTTGTAATTGATATACGTTGAGTTGTTGAATCATTCATCAAGATAACCCTGTCTTCATTAAATGATGAATCCATTTTTTGAGGAAGGTTTTGGATAATAGTAAGGTTTGATGAGCATGTTTTCCAGACAGAATCAACCTCCTTAAAGTCTTTTGATTCATTTCCAGTTAATGGATTTATTTTTTCAGTAAAGTAGGTGGTATTACCGCCATAAAGTATTGAAGAAATGTTTGTATTAATCTCTTTTTCTAGATTTATTAGCTCTTCTTTTGAATCGAAAATATTTCTTTCAAAAATAGTATTAAAATGTTCGTTTATAAGGACTACTTGATTTTGAAGATGATGAACAGCGCTTAGCTGAGATAATGTTTTTTTTGTGTTATTATGCAAATAGTGGAGTATAGCTCCGCTAAATAGAGCTGATAAAAGGAATAAGAAGATAATGAAATAAATGCGTTCCCTGATAGTGGGGTTCTTCAAATTCAGTTTCATATAAAAAAGTTATAAGTTATTTAGAGTTCAATTTAAATAATAAATAGATTGCAAATAACAAAATTCTAAATTGATTCGAACAGTTAATCTACAAAAAATGAATGAATAAGAGTAATTTGATTTTTTTTATTTTAACGAATTTTTATCGAAGCTATATGGAAGTAACTCTAAGGTAGAAGAGATTTTTATCCAATTTTCATTACTTTGAAAGATAACCTCGATGGGTTTTCCCTGTTTTTGTTCTTGTTCCAACATTACTTGACGACATCCCCCACATGGGGCAGCAGGAAAGTGATCAGTAGATTTTTCTTTTCTTGCTGTTATTGCGATTTTTAATATTTTTTGATTTGGAAAGGAATTCATGATATGAAAAATTGCTACACGTTCAGCACATAAACCCGATGGAAATGCTGCATTTTCTTGATTAGCACCTTTAATAATAGAACCATCATCTAAAAGAATAGCTGCTCCAACATTGAAGTTAGAATAAGGAGCATAGGCATTGAAAGTAGCTTCAAGAGCATGCTCTATTAAGCTAAGCTCATCAGAGGGAATTTCCCCGTTGTTTTTGTATATAATTTTATGGTCTCTCAATTTAATATGGTATTGTTAGAATGATGACTAAGATAGAAATTTATTCTATAATAATAAGAAAAGAAAAAACAGTAAAGAAAGTTTGTTTTTTTTAAAATATACCTAATGAATTGATTTACTTTGAAACTGGAAATATCAAAGGTAAACAAACAGACAAAAATGCATAAGATATTGATTATAGGAGCGGGAAGATCTTCTTCTTCCCTTATTGATTATTTATTAAAAAATGCTGAAAAAGAAAATTGGAGAGTAACTATAGCAGATTATTCTTTTGATATAGCAAGCGAAAAAATAAGAGGAGTGCACAATGCTGTAGCTTTACAATTTGATGTTAATAATAATGAAGATAGGATTAAAATTATTGGCGATGCTGATATTGTTGTTTCAATGCTTCCTGCTTCATTTCATGTTTTGGTTGCTGAAGTTTGTGTTGATTTGGGAGTACATTTAATTACAGCTTCATATGTATCCCCTGAAATGAAAGCTCTTGACAATAAAGCAAAAGAAAAGGGTGTTTTATTACTTAATGAGTGTGGGTTAGATCCTGGTATTGATCATATGTCTGCCATGAAGGTAATAGATATGATAAGAGGAGAGGGGCATACGCTTACTTCATTTGAATCGTTTACGGGTGGATTATTAGCACCAAGTGAAGAAGAGAATCCATGGGAATATAAGTTTACTTGGAATCCTAGAAATGTTGTTTTAGCAGGAACAGGGTCTGTAAAATTTATACAGGAAGGAAAATATAAATTCATCCCTTATCACCGTTTGTTTCGTAGAACTGAGCAGGTACATATACCTGGTTATGGATATTTCGAAGGATATGCTAATAGAGATTCTCTTAAGTATTTGGATGTTTATAATTTAAGAGGAATAAAAACATTGTATAGAGGTACTTTTAGAAGGTCAGGGTACTGTAAAGCTTGGGATATATTTGTTCAGCTTGGTGCTACTGATGATACCTATCAGATGGAAGGAGTGAAGGATATGACTCATAGAGATTATATTAATTCTTTTCTTTCATTTAATCCTAATGATTCTGTAGAGCTCAAGTTAGCACATTACCTTGGTTTAGATATGGATGGACAGGAAATGTATCGATTAAGGTGGATAGGTGTATTCGATGATGAGAAAATAGGTTTAGAAAACGGAACTCCTGCTCAAGTTTTAGAACATATTTTAAAGAAAAAATGGACGCTGAATAGTGAAGATCGAGATATGATTGTTATGTGGCATAAGTTTGATTTTTTAGATAATGGAAAACCTAGACAGATACAATCAACAATGGTGTCGATTGGAGAGGATATGATTCAAACAGGGATGTCAAAAACAGTTGGTTTGCCAATGGGAATCGCTACTAAATTAATACTTAACGGTGAGATTAGTTTAAAAGGAGTTCATATTCCTATTGATAAACAGATATATACCCCAATTTTAAATGAGTTAAGTGAGTTGGGAATTGAGCTTACTGAAAAGGAAGTGGAAATTATTTAATTTTGTCTAGTGCTTTTAAAATTTTATTTCCTTTTGATTTAATGCCAACGCTAGCAAAAGGTAATTGATTTTGAACCACTATTTTTAATTAATTCGTTTTTTAACTCAGGATTTTGAATGACTGATTTAACAGAATTTGCATGCAATGTATCTTTATGGCTGTTGGTGTTTGAGCAGTATTAAGCTATATAAAACACTGATTAACAAGTGTACAAGTTGCCTTTCAGGAATTTGAATCTTGAGCCCTAGAGAGCAACCTAACAATAGAACGTGACGTAGATTAATTGGAGAGTTCACATCCCCTGTTGATAATTGAGTGTATGATTTATTAGAGATAATAGAAGGGTGCTTTTCAGTTATATTGTCTAAAATTAATGCAGACTTAAATGATGAAGTTGGATTACTATCAAACGAAAAAGATATAAGTTGACGAAATAATGTTGTGTTATTGTTGACTTCTTTTAATGAAACATTGTTTGATAGGTCAATTTATTAGTGCCTCTTTTTTTTATGTTTCAGAATTCAACTTACTCTTCTATAATTTCAATTTCCACCCTTACATTTTTATGAGCTTGAGTATCATGCTTATCGTATATCATTTTCTTGCCTCCCCAACCTACACTTTCTACTCTATCTTCTTCAATTCCTTGGCCAATTAACCAATGTTGAATAGTGTATGCACGATATTCTGACAATGTTTTAGCACTTGCTTGTATCTCTTCATGTTTACCTCCTGTTATGGAAAAGAAATTTTTATCCCCTTCACTTAAGTGTAATACTTTTCCATGTGAATTTCCATTTGTATGACCATGAATTTTAATTTTCATCTTGGGGTTAGATTGCATCATTCTAAGTAATTGATTCAACTGAGTAATTGACTGTTCTTTCATTATGGCAGCATCTTTGAAAAAATACACTTCCCACATTGTCATTATGTCTCCTTTATTGAAACGAAGAAGATTGAAATTTAATAAGATGGTATCACCAAGTAATTCTACTACTTCCCCAGCATCTGTTAATGGTTCATCTAAATCAATGGTATGGTCTACTCTTCTATAATCAAAAAGATTTGACATTACCGTTATTTTATTTGTAGCATTACTTGGTTTTTTTATAACGACAGATTCATGCGTATTTATATCTTGAATAGTTTTACTTCGTTCAGTATCAATAATAGAAAATTTCCCTGTAACCTCTTTTAATGAAGTGGCATCGAAAGCATTTATGTATATTCGATAGGTATTTTCTTCAAGTGGTGGTGGGGTGATTTTTTCAACTTCAGCAATTGACTCTATTTCTTCAGTTTTTTCAACTATTTCCACAGGAGGAGGAGTTGATATTTGTTCTTTTATTGGGGTTTCATTGTTGTTGGTTTCAACAACTTCAGGTTCTTTAGGAGCTATTATCCATTGATCTGAGGGGATGTGAGGGCCTTTAAAGTTTCCTGCATATAACCAGGAATCTTTTATAAAAGAATACTCTTTTCTTAATTTAAATAATTCATTCTTTGTTTCTTCTCTATCTTTAGATTCAAAGGAATAAACGTAGTACAAATTTCGATATGTATTTTTTCTATACGAAGTTTTTAAATTTTTCTTTTCAAGAAAATTTTTAAATAATGCTGCATTTCGCTCTAAATTAAAAGCACCAACAATCACATAACACTTAGTATCTTTAGGGATGTTACTTTGTGCAAATGAAGAAATGGAAATTAATAAACAAATAATGAATACAGTATGTCTGTTGTTGATTAATGCGCTAGGAAGAAGCATGACTAATAAGTTTTTAGTAGCAAAAAAATAGAAGCTACAATAGTTGAAAAAGTACTTTGTATACGAAAAATTATTGTGAATATACGAAAAATTAAGAAAATGCAACTATTTAAACTGAAATTAGTTTGTAATTAGCACTACTAGATTGACTCACCACAATATTTGCAGAATTCAGCATCGTTGTCGTGCCCCTCTCGACTGCACGAAGAGCATGCTTTGGTATTAGGTTTGTTGTTTTGTTTTGCCATTTCAGAGGTAACGATTCCAGTCGGTACTGCAATTATTCCATACCCAAGTATCATTACTAGCGAAGCAATAGTTTGACCAAGAACAGTATGCGGAGCAATGTCTCCATACCCAACTGTAGTTAAAGTTACGATGGCCCAGTAAATGCTTCTAGGAATACTAGTGAAACCATTTTCACCGCCTTCAATCAAATACATCAATGTGCCAAGAATTGCAACCGAGATACTTACGACACCAATAAAGACAATAATTTTTGCACGACTGGCTTTAAGTGCTTTATTTAATTGAGAAGCTTCTCCTAAAAATCTCACTAACTTGAAAATTCTGAAAACACGAAGTAAGCGCAAGCTTCTTATTACGAGTAGTGAATGAAATCCTACCACAAATAAACTTAGGTAAGTTGGAATGATAGAAAGTAAATCAACTATTCCGAAAAAACTAAAGATATATTTGGCAGGTTTTTTTATAACAATCAAGCGTGCTATGTATTCTAAGGTAAATAGAATGGTGAAACTCCATTCCAAAATATTAAAAATTTTACCGTAAGTTAATTTAAGGTAAGCTACACTTTCGAGCATTACTACAGCTACACTAAGCAAAATTGAAATCAATAAAGTAATATCGAAAACTTTACCCCAAAACGTATCTGCTTCAAAAATAATGATATAGAGGTCATTTTTCCATTTTTTTAGTGTGATCGTTTTTTCAGTTTTTGACATACATTTTAGTTTAGCGTTTAATATTATATGTGATTCTGAATTATTCCATTCCTATCATAATGAAAGATCCCCAGTAAATTGGTTCATGATATTCATTTCTAACTTCTTTTTTTGCATTGATAAATGATTGTCTCATTTGCCCTGTTTCGAGCCATTTTTGATAGAAACTAACCATGAGTTTTTGAGTAGCAGCATCATCTACTTTAAACATACTCATAATTAGTGATTTTGCACCAGCAACAAGAAATGCACGTTGTAAACCATATACTCCTTCACCTACCTGTAAATCTCCTAACCCTGTTTCGCAAGCACTCAATACTACCAATTCTGTTCTGTCAAGGTTTAGGTTCATGGCTTCATAAGCAGTAAGTATTCCACTGTTAGTATTGTAATTTAGTTTAGTTTTGTCTAGAATATCTCCAGCACCTGTAAGAAGTAACCCAGTTCTGAGAAGAGGGTTGTCAAATGTTTTATTACGATTAACATTTAAACTGTTTTTTTGTGCTAGCATGTCATCTGAACCTCTGAAAAATCCATGGGTGGCGATATGGAAAACTTTTGGGCTATCAATTAATTTCAGTTGCTCTTCTCTTGCGCTTACATCCATGTAATCTTGTGCTATCCATCCTTTTCGAAGTAATAAGTCTTTTAGTTCGTCAATTTCTTTTTTTGTGCCAGGTAAATTAGCAATCTGATTCGATGCATTTGCACTTAAATAAAAATCAGGGTTTCCAAACATAAGAATTCGGTTTTCGTTCTTTTCTTGAGCAGCTTTGTTCTTATTTATATATACATCTTTGGTATTACTTACTAAAATAATATTAGAGTCATCTAAAACATATTTGTTATCAGAAGTAGGGATCGTTTCTAAATTGATTTGGTTATATACACCATCGGAGGATAAATATATGGTAGCATTATTTCCTGCTATATTTTTTATTGGTTCCCAATATGCTTCTTTAGAATATCGATCTTCGATTTTATAAATAATGCTATTTCGATACGATTTAAAGTATTTATTTTCCAAATCTTTACCATTAGTAATTAGAGAAACACTAGGGCGAGGTGTGCCTTTTTGGTTTTTCAAATACAGGACTGCATAGATTACTGAATCGGTAAATACATGATTAAAATGCCTGAAACGAATCATTTCTATTGCTACTTCATTAGGCCCTAATGACTCACGAATACTTTCCCATGTAATTTGAGAGTCATCTGATTTAAAGGCATCGGACTTCTGACTTAATTCTTTTTCCAATAACTCTACTTCTCTTGCTAATTGGGATGGGTTAATGTTATTTTCAGTAAGCTGTTCACTGTTCATGGAAAGTGCCTGTGTAAGTAAGTCCTTATTTGATAACCATTTCTCATAGTTTTCAATTAACTCCTTATCCCCACTGGTCATAATGTTCTGACGAATTTTGATGGATGAGCTTAGCAGTAATGCTTTAGTAGTAAGCGCATTATTGTATACTTTTTCCATTAATTTTTTATTTTCAGTAGTTTGGCTTAGCGCAAGTGTGTTAAAAAATTCGAAATCTTGTTTTATCGTATTCCAGAATTTAGTTTTTTCTCGTTCACTCAATGAAGGGAAATAATTTTTTATAAATAAATTATAATTGTCTATGGCTTCATTAATTGTGTTTTCAGCCTTGTTGGTTTCACCCTTCATGTAATATACTTTACTAAGCTTTGAAATTACTTTTATATAATCAGGATGTTTATCACTAAAAAATTTCTCGTAAAGTGTTTTTGCTTTTCCATAATACTCTTCTGCTCTATCATAGCTGTATTGATGATAGTATAAGTCTCCAGTAAGCACATATATTTCAGCTGCATTAATATTATTGCGCTTTCCTACTTTCGAGATCCAAATTTTCTCTGATAATTCTAATGAATTGAAAGCTTCGTTATATTTTTTTTGTGCAATTTCTATTGAAGCAAGATCTTTAAGGCCTACAGCGTACATAGGGTTGCTTTTACCCAAGGACTGTGCAATAATTGAGACTGATTCTCTTAATAATCTCTCAGATTTATCATTAAAACCTCCTTGATAATATAGAATTAAACCTTTCTGTGCTATGGATCTTGCTACTTCAATGTGATTTCTTCCGAATGCAGTCTCTTGAATAGGAATGGCTTTTGAAATGTATTCGTAAGCCTTGTCGTAATCGCCTAATGTTGTTGTTAACTCGGCTAATAGGATGTATGTTGAAGCAGTTTTTGTGGAATTTTCCCCATATATTGATAGGGCTAAATTATTGACTCTTCTAGTTATTTTTTCAGCTTCTGTATAATCTCCAGTAATTAGTTTTAATTTCCCATAGTTAGTTAATGGACGAATAATGTTTCTGGATTCTTTTCCGTATAATTTTTGATAGGTATTGATGACATTTAACAGTATTTTTTCAGTAGCAGAATATTTGCCAAGGGCAATATCTAAATAGGCGAGTTCTTCCTGAGAAGAAAGCTCGTTGTAGCCCACTTTATCATCTGTTTTTCGCAAAAGTTTTTGTGCGGCACTAATGTGGTTTTCTGCCTCTTCAAAGTCACCTTTAATTGCTTCAAGTTTTGCTTTTGTTTCTAATGCTTTTATATAGTGAATTATGTCATTGTCATTTTTTCTATGGTCTATCAAGATAGACATGGCGTTCTTAATGTATTCTTCAGCTTCTTGATATTCACCAATATTAATTTTTAAATTAGCAATTTTATCTAGTTCAATACCGTAAGCGATGTCAGTATTTTGATATTTGGTTTGGGCGGCAATTAAAGCATCTTTTAGTGTTTCAGAAGCCTTTTTGTAGTCGTCATTTTGTTCGAAATAAAGGGCCATGTGATTTAATATGTCAATATAATCTACATGTTTTATGTCAATTTCTTTTTCTATTATTCCTTCAAAACTTGTGTTATATATCTCGCCAGCTTCTTTAAATTTACTTGTAAAATCAAGATAAAAATTAGCCAGTTTTATTTTTGAAAGATGAAATTCAGGAGATAATTCTCCAAATAAATTTCGCTTTATTTCTAATAAATCGGTTAAGTAAGATTCGGCATGTTTGTAATTTTTTTCAGATAAAGCCACTTTAGTTAAAAACGCTAAAACCTCCACTCTTTTTTTGTGATATTTTGGTATGGCACTATTGCTTGTTAATAAACTGCCAGCATTCACCAATAACTTAGAAGTTTTATTTTTGTCAAGTTTGGTGTTAAATTGTATTGTGCTGATTGTGGCGTAATGTATGCTCGTTTTTTTAAAATTCTTTTTAATTATTTTTTCAAATTCATTGCTAATTTCCCTATACTTCCCGTTTTCGCCTCGATGAAGATAGTTTTTCATTAAACTTTCATAAATATCAAAAGCTAAATAATGTGTCTCTGAATATTTTTTTTTCATTAAAGAAAGTGATTTTTCAAAGCTGGCTTCCTTTAATGCATTCTTTAAATCGAGAACCCCATTAGCTTCTAACATTTTTCCCCAGAAATAATTATTTTCTATGATTTTTATATGTTGATTTCCTAGGTTTCTGTTTATCCAAAATGAATTTTTAGCAAATTCCGAATCGGCTTTAAATATTTCGCCTTGTTTCCCTATTGTTTTAGCTCTTAAAATCAACAATGTTGCATAGTCACTTAACCTATCTTGAACCTCTTTGGGGTTCAGTTTTCTTGTTTTTAATTTTCCAGATAGGGCGTCTACATATGTTTCTTTAGAAACGGCTCTGTTAGCAAAGTATTTTTCAATATCTTCAATGTAGGACAAAGCTTTGTTGTAGTAGCCTTGTCCTGAATATATTTCTGCAGTTGTTAATTGAATTTTAGCACTTAAATTATCTTCTATTCGCCCACTTGATTCGATTGTTTTTTTTGCTTCTTCCACATAGTTTTCAGCAATTAAGAAGTTGCCATATACAATATATAGTTCTGCAGATTCTAATAATATTTTTGCGTGATCAACGGTATTGTCACCAAATTTTCTTGAGCTACTTGCAACGGTCTCTGTAATTCGTGAGGTGAAGTCATCTAAAAACCCAGAAGCCAAACTATTCTGAGCCATTTGTAGTTGGTACTGTAAAAGGTATTCATGGTCAGAACCAAGTTTTTTTGAGGCTTTTTTATTGAATTTAGATAACGATTTTATTGATTTTGCGTAATCTCCAATGTCGTAATATTCATCTGCTTTGTATAATGATTTTTCCCATTTGGTTTGCCCATCCGAACGAATAGGTGTGATCAATAGAAAAAAACAAATACCTATACCGATTTTTGAGATTGAATTTTTCATAACACTATTTATTATACAGTATATAAACTTAACCAAAGCTTTGTTTAAATTCACTCATTCATCAACTTAATTAAAATTTCTTTTGCAGCTTTAGCGATAATAGTGCCAGGGCCAAAAACACCAGAAACCCCTTTTTTTAATAAAAAATCATAATCATTAGGAGGAATTACACCACCAGCAATAACCATAATATCTGGTCTGCCTAATTCTTTAAGATACTGAATAAGTTCAGGAATCAATGTTTTATGACCTGCAGCTAAACTAGAAGCACCTATAATATGAACATCATTTTCAGTAGCTTGTTGCGCTACTTCTTTGGGTGTTTGGAAAAGAGGGCCTATGTCTACATCAAACCCTAAGTCGGCAAAGCTGGTAGCAATTACTTTGGCTCCTCTATCGTGACCATCTTGGCCCATTTTTGCCACTAAAATTCGTGGTCTTCTTCCTTCTAACGTAGCAAATTGGTCAGAAAGTTGTTTTGCTTCTCTAAAATTCTCATCCATTTTTACTTCGTGTGAATATACCCCTGATATTGATCGAATAGTTGCTTTATGTCTTCCAAATACTTGTTCCAGCGCCAATGTAATTTCACCTAGCGAGGCTCTTTTTCTAGCAGCATCTATCGCTAATTCTAAGAGATTGCCTTGTTCGATTAATGCCCCTTTGGTTAGATTTGATAATGCAAGTTGAGTCTCCTTTTCATTTCTACTCTTTTTAAGAGTAGCTAACCGTTCTATTTGTTCTTTTCTAACGGCTTTATTATCGACTTCTAATAATTCGATTTCTGTTTCCTTGTTGATTTTAAATTTATTTACACCAATAATGCTATCTTGCCCTGAGTCGATTCGCGCTTGTTTTCGAGCCGCAGCCTCCTCTATTCTCATTTTTGGTATTCCAGCTTCTATGGCTTTGGTCATGCCCCCTAGTTCTTCTACTTCCTCAATGAGCTCCCATGCTTTGTTCGCTAAATCATGAGTTAGTTTTTCAACGTAATAAGAGCCTCCCCATGGATCTACTACTTTAGTAATGTTCGTTTCTTTTTGTAAAAACAATTGTGTGTTTCTAGCAATTCGAGCAGAATAATCAGTAGGTAACGCAATGGCCTCGTCTAATGCATTGGTATGAAGTGATTGAGTATGCCCAAGCGCAGCTGCTAATGCTTCAATACAAGTTCTAGTCACATTATTGAAGGGGTCTTGTTGAGTTAAGCTCCATCCTGAAGTTTGACAGTGTGTGCGTAGAGTTAACGATTTAGTGTTTTTAGGATTAAATTTGTTTACGATTTTTGCCCACAGGAGTCTACCCGCTCTCATTTTTGCAATTTCCATAAAATGATTCATGCCTACTGCCCAAAAAAATGATAGTCTTGGAGCAAAAGTGTCAATGTCCATACCTGCATTAATGCCTGTTTTCAGATATTCTAATCCATCGGCTAAGGTGTAGGCCAGTTCAATATCAGCAGTAGCGCCAGCTTCTTGCATGTGATATCCACTAATACTTATGCTGTTAAATTTAGGCATATTTTTAGAGGTGTATTTAAAAATATCCGAAATAATCCGCATGGAGGGGGCAGGAGGGTATATGTAGGTGTTACGAACCATAAACTCCTTTAAGATATCATTTTGAATTGTGCCACTAAGTTGTTCGGGAGATACTCCTTGTTCTTCTGCTGCTACAATGTAGAAAGCCATGATGGGAATGACAGCTCCATTCATAGTCATTGAAACCGACATTTTGTCTAACGGAATTTGGTCAAAAAGAATTTTCATATCCAAAACAGAATCAATAGCTACTCCTGCTTTTCCGACATCACCAGTTACTCGTTCATGATCCGAGTCGTAACCTCGGTGTGTTGGCAAATCAAAAGCAACGGAGAGACCTTTCTGCCCTGCGGCTAAATTTCTTCTGTAAAATTCATTTGATTTTTTTGCCGTAGAAAATCCTGCATATTGCCTTATCGTCCATGGTCTTCCTGCGTACATTGTGGAATATGGCCCTCTTAAAAAGGGGGCAATCCCTGCTGAAAAATTAGTGTGTTCTGTGTTTTTTAATGATTCTTTGGTGTAAAAAGGTTCTATTTCTATTTTTTCTGGTGAGATCCACTTTTGAAAAGGTTGGGTTTTATTTTTTTTACTAATACTATCGGGAAGATCTTCTTTTTTTAGAGATGAAAATTCTCCCCATACTTTTTGAGTGATTTTGTTTATCAAATTACTGATGTAATAACTTCCTGCAACAGGATCAGCTACTTTACCAAAATAAGCTTCTTCATTAAGTATGTTCGATACATTTTTGGCGATACGAGAGTGCGTGTCATTATTTTTGTCTTCTGGGATGGTATTTATCACATTAGCTCCGCCAAGAAGAGCTGACATTACAGCAGTAGCACTTTTTATCATATTACCATGCGGTGCATATTGTTCATTGTTGAACGGAGTGCTAATGCATCTAATATAAATTTCTGATAATGAAAGTGGATGGCCTATACTTTCTGCATATTGACCAATAAGTAGACGTAACGATTTGTTTTTAGCAATTTCTGCAAAAAAATCAGTTTCAATAGAAAGAGTGAAAATGCAATTATTGAAAATTGACTCTAATGAAATTCCAGTGTTTCGTAATTCATTAGTGATGTTCGATAATTCACTTAAGCCTGAACCTAATTGTTCCGTGTAATTTGATCCTTCACATGAAATATTAATGACTCTTAATTTATCAAAAGAGCTAGTTGCGTTTACAAGATTAATAAGTTCTGAAACATTATTTTCTGAATAGATAGCACCAATAACATCGGCTTGATTATAGCTATTTTTATTTAAGTACCTTATATATTGAGTAGTGAACTCAAGGACATTTTCCTCTAAGTGAAAAGAAATTGAACAATAATTTAATAATATGTTATTGAGTAAATTATCAATGCTTATATTTTGTTTTTTAACAATAAAATTGATGCTATTTACTCCTTGGTTTAATGAAAGAAGTGCTTTTTTATTCGCTTCTTTTTCATTTAATACCAATATATCCGCTTGATTTTCCCACGTTCTAATATCTGTGTCAGGATTATTATTAATTGAGGAAGCGTTTTCCAAAGGATTAATATAATTGAGCCCATCCATGTCTTCTTTTGTATAAAAAGGAGAAACTGTAATTCCTTTTTGGATCTCCCAAGAATATTTTTCAATAACATCTTCTCCTTTAAGATCTTTGTTGGCGTTTTTTACCCAGTCAGCTTTACTAGATGGCGAAAATTCTTTAAAGAGCATACGCTTTATTTGCTTGTAATTGTAAATACTACCCTTCGATTTATGGCCCTTCCTTCAGCGGTGTCATTTGTGGTTTCAGGGACTGATTCCCCATAACCTACCGCACTTACCCTTTCGTTATATATGCCATTTTCAAAAAGGTAATTCATGACTGATTCAGCTCTTTCTTGAGACAATCGTTGATTGTACACTTCTGTTCCTTTACTATCAGTATGCCCACCAATTTCAATAGAAATTGTTTCATTCTTTTCTAAAAACTTCACCACTTTATTCAATTCCTTGAATGAATCCTCTTTCAAAGTTGCTTTGTCGTAATCAAAATAGATATGCTCTAAACGTACTGTTGCGCCCACTTCTATAGGAGATAGATAAATATTAGTATTTGCTGATATAGGGTCTGAAAGTGCTGATATATCGATACTGTCCGTAGCATTGATATACCCTTCCGAAGACACCTCGTATACGTATTTGCCTTTTCGCTCTATTACGGTCTCGAAATATCCATCATTTGTATTTACTGTTTCTGGAGAAGCATTTTTATAACGATAACTTATTTCAGCGTCAATTTTTTGTCTTGTTTTTTTGTCATAAACGGTAACGGAAATAATTGGTTTAGCAAGAATAGGTTTAAGTGAAAAATTAAAAACCATGGTGGTATCTTCTTCGAAAAGTGGAATAGTAATTATTTGATTTTGCGATTCAAACCCTTTTGCTGTCATTTTAATATGGTATCTCCCTCTTCTTTTTAGGAGTAAAGTGAATTTTCCATCATCGTTTGTAGTTAATGTGGTATCAATTCCTTTTTTCTCAGCTTTAAACAGTATTTGCGTACTTATCGGTTGTTTTGTTTTATCATTAATTATTTCAGATATAATTTTTAACTCAGGGTCTTTAGGTTTTAAGGTGAATATATCTAAACTCCCTCCATCTATCTGTCTTCCTGAAGAAGTGGTGAAAATATTCCCACTAGCATCAACCGAAAAATATGCATCAAACCCTTTTGTATTTATAGGTGCTTTCATGTTTATAGGTTTCGACCATTTCATCCATGTGTCGTCTAATCTCTTCGTTTTATAGATGTCAGCTCCACCAAGCCCTATGTCTTTCCTGCTACTAGAATAGTACATTGTTTCGTTATCTGGTGCAATAAATGGGGCAAATTCATCTCGGCCTGTATTTATAGGTGCCCCTAATTTAGCAGGGGTTGACCATAGTCCATCATTTTGTAGTTTACTAATGTATAAATCACTAATAGAACTGTTTTCTTTTTCACTAAAATAAAGAATCATCACTTTTTTATCCTTATCCATACTAGCTCCATAGAACTTGCCTTTATTCATTTTTTTGAAATCATTTACTTTTATTTCTTTATTTGACGACCAGGAATTACCTGATTTGTATGCAAAAGAAAACCCTTTACTGTTTTTACTTTTTCCACCTCGAATAAATAACGTTTGTCCATCAGAAAAAATAGTAAATACCTGGTTTGAATGATGTTCGTTTAATGGCTTTTGCAAGTGTACGGGTGCTCCCCATTTTCCTTTACTATCAACCTCAGAAAACCAAATATCCTGACTCCCTTCTTTGCCAAATGTGTTTTCAGGATGGTTAGTTACAAAAAAATACAGTTTTGTGCCATCAGCAGAAATGATAGGACCTGCTTCATGATATCCAGTATTTACATCAGCACCTAAGCTAATTAGTTCGATTGGATCCTGAGCGACAATATAATAAGAAGTAACAAATAGAAATAATGTGATAAAGTGTTTCATGAAAATCAAGTTGTTGGTTTAATTAGCTAAATTAGGATATATTATAGGTATATAAAAACCTATGATAAAATGTATCCTTTATTAGCGTTCATTCGTTAGTAAATAGTATTATAATTTAATATGAAGATAAAGTTAATTGTATTACTGCTATTTTTTATTGCTACAGATTTTTATTTAAATGCTCAGCAGGTTATTTCTCAAGAAATTCAGATAGAAGGGGTGATTATTAATAAAGAAGACCACAAACCTGTTCCTTTCGTCCATATAATAAATATTCAAGGCAATACAGGTACAGTTAGTAATTTGCAAGGAAGGTTTTCTATAAAAATAAAACATTCTGATACGCTTGTACTATCAGCAATTGGTTTTGATAAATACATTTTTAGTTTGACTAAAAATATTGACACCAAACAATTGGATGTAACGATAGAAATGAACACCAATAGTTATGAACTTGAGCCTGTAAGAATATTTGCTTATAAAGATGAAAGAGATTTTAAACGAGCGATATTAGATATGGAAGTGAGTGATGCTGATACTCAAGGACAAATCCGTCTTCCAGGAGTATATTATGGTGTAAAGAGGGATTATAAGCCCTCTGTATTAAGTCCATTATCTTATATTTATTATAAGACAAGTAAGCGAGAGAAGGAAAAGCGGAAGTATGAATTGTTGAAAAATGAATACGAAGGGTGGAAGAAAATCGCCAATAAGTATAACCCTATACTAGTGAAAGAAATAACAGGTTTAGAAGAAGATGAAATAGAAGATTTTATGAGTTTCTGTAAACTGAGTAATAAATATCTTGAAGTTTCCTCTGAATATGAGATCGTGATGGCTATTAATAATTGTTTGAAAGAGTATCAAAAAAATATTGATAACAACCTGAATGGAGAATACTAAAATCTCTTGTCTACTTTAATGGCTTTTTACCTATCAGGAATAGTTAATGTTTTTTTGTTTATGAAATAAATCCGCAAGCTTTCAGCTAATACTGTTAGAATGATTATCCCACCCCCGATGATGGTGGTGAACTTTGGATATTCCTGTAAAAAAAACACACCAATAATAATCCCATATACAGGTTGAGCGCAGCTAATAATACTTGCCGTAATAGTGGAGAAGTTTTTAAAACTGTAAAGAAAGAGGGTATGTCCTATTGCGGTTGTTACGATGGCTAAGAGTATCGTTTCAGTGACATATGTACTCATATTAGAAGAGTCTAAAATGAAATAGAAAGGAAAAAGAATCACAGTGATAATTAATAATTGATATACCATTAAGATAGACCCATTGTACTTTCCAACTTTTGATTTCATCATTATGTTGCGTAAAGCATAACTGAAAGCGGAGAATATTCCAAAACCAACGGCTTTTAAGTTATCGTTTCCAATGTCGAAATCTGGCACTAAGAAATAAATGCCAATGAGTACCAAAAGGCTTAGAAGAAGATGAAATTTTAATATTTTAGTTTTTAGAATAAGGGGTTCCAAAATAGCTGTAATAGCAGGATATGTAAACAAAGAGAGCATTCCTATTGCTACATTAGACAATTTTAAAGCGTAAAAGTAGGTAACCCAATGAAGCCCAAGAAGGATTCCTGAAAATAGAACGGTTTGCAAATCCTTTGCTTCAATTTTGAAGCTATAATTTTTCCATTTGCAAAAAAAGAACAAAATAATTCCTGCTAATAAAGCTCTAGATCCGATAGTGATAGGAATAGGTAAATCTATGTATTTCCCTAATGCACCAGAAGTACTTATTAATAATATGGATAAGTTTAATTCAATTAAATTTACTGAAAACTTCTTCTTGTTCATTATTTGCGTGAATAGAGGAGAGGGATTAGTTTCTTTATTTCATAGGTTAATGTTAGAAACGTGTATCATATTAAATCGTGCCTGTTTGTATAGCGTCTTCGTAACCTAGGTCGGGAGGAAGGTTGCCACTTACGGCTGCATCTACTGCTAATTGGTCACACCGTTCATTTTCAGGTATACCTGCATGACCTTTTACCCAAGTGAACTTCACATTGTGTTGTTTGTATATTGCGATGAATCGTTTCCATAAATCAGGGTTCTTCTTTTTTGCAAAACCTTTTTTTAACCATCCCCATATCCACCCTTTTTCCACCGCATCTACTACATATTTAGAGTCGGAATATACCATTACATTGCTTTGTGGATTTTTCAATGCTTCAAGCCCAACAATTACAGCAAGCAATTCCATACGGTTGTTGGTGGTTTTTCGAAAGCCACAAGAAATTTCTTTTCGGTGCTCCTTGTATTTTAGTACTACACCATACCCGCCTGGGCCTGGATTTCCTCTTGAAGAACCATCGGTATATAAAGTGATCATCCTAAAAATAAGTTTCCTTTGAAAATTTTTACTGCTATGGCGAGTAAAATAATGCCAAATACTTTTCGTAATACTACAAAACCATTTTCTCCTATTTTTTTCTCTAACCAACTACTGCTTTTGAGTACTATGTATACAAATGCTAGATTTATCACGATCCCAATAAGAATATTAGGCACTTCATAAACGGACCGAAGAGATAGTATGGTTGTTAGCGTACCTGCTCCAGCGATTAAAGGAAAAGCTAAAGGTACGATAGATCCCGATCCAGCCTCTTTGTTTTCATACTTAAAAATGGCAATACCTAAAATCATTTCCATAGCGATGATAAACATGACTATTGCTCCTGCAATGGCAAATGATTCTACATCTAATCCAAATAGATTAAGGATTGATTTTCCTAAAAAAAGAAATAAAATCATTAAAACACCAGCAATAATAGTGGCTTTGCCTGATTGTATTTTTCCTTCGCTTTTTCTCATTTGAATCACTATAGGGACATTACCTAGCATGTCAATAATCGAAAACAAAATGAGGGTTACGGAAAATATTTCTTTTGCATTTAACATAACAGTATTATTTTTTTGCAAAAATAGGTAAAAAAAATATTCAATATTATGAAGGTGTTTTTTTATTCTATAGTAACGAATAATTATTATTGTACATGTAGGTACACTATGATAGTGATACTTATCATTATTGCAGTATTTGAAATAATAATGCTTGGAGATTATTAATCTCTTCATCCGTAATAGCAGGGAAGTTAGCGATACGGAACGTAGTTTCACTCCAATTTCCATACCCATTGCCAAGTAAAAAACCTTCACTTTTAGCTTTTAGCTTTATTTGTTTTATTTGGTCGGCAGTAGAAATAACAGGAATAACGGTAGTGGAGTGTACCTTCTTATTTTTTATGAGATGATTCAATCCATTTAAAGAGTTTAGTTTTGCTACCCATTGGTGGTGTCTTGTTTTTAGCTGGGTGTCAATTATTGCAATGGGTTCACGAGGCATTAATGTTCGCATAAGTAAATAGATACTCAATACATTTGGAGTGTAAGTCGTTTGAAAATCTTTCATTTTTTCAATCATGAAAGTGAGACTGTTATAATTTTTGTTTCGGTTTAATTTTATGGATCTTTCAATAGCCCTTGGAGAACATGCCATTATGGCTAAACCAGCAGGCAGACCAAAACATTTTTGTACAGAAGCAAACCATACATCGGCATTCTGAAAATTGAGTGCTACGCCCCCCATTGATGAGGTGGCATCTATAGCGATAATAGCATCAGGATTTTTTTGTTTAACCTCGGCAATAATTTCATTGCTTACAGCAGTGCCATTAGACGTTTCATTTTGTGTGATACAAATCACATCGGCATCATTTTTTTTAGGGAGCAAGGCATTTTCAATTTGAAACGACACTTCTTCAGCCGAAATGGAGAGTTTTTGTGTGTATTCATGCCACTTTCTTCCAAAAGCACCGTTGAAATAGTGTCGACTTTTGTTCTTAATTAATGATTGGGCTATAATTTCCCAACACTCAGTTGCTGATGACACAAAAAAAATGGTGTAATCATCTGGGATGGCGATTTTTTCTTTTAGTAGGTGTATGGTTTTTTGAGAGATGGAGACAAAATCTTCACTACGGTGGTTAATACTTACAATCCCTTCATTATACGCATCTTGTACGTACTCAGGAATTTGTTCATATACTTTTGATGGACCTGGGTAGAAACTAATCATTTTTTTGCAGAAAATATTGACAAGCCAATCGGTAACTATCCATTCCCAAACCTGCAATCATGCCTATGCAGTGCGCGCTAATAATACTTTTATGCCTGTATTCTTCACGTTTGTAAATGTTAGAAATATGTACTTCAATTACAGGAGTCTTAATTCCTGCAATTGCATCAGAAATAGCAATAGAAGTATGGGTATACGCCCCTGCATTAAGAAGTATTCCATCATAGTAGAAACCAATTTCGTGCAACTTGTTAATAAGCTCTCCTTCAATATTCGATTGAAAATATTCGAGTTCTAGCGTTGGGAAATCATTTTTTAATACATCAAAATAATCTTCAAAGGTTTTATTTCCGTAAATTTCAGGCTCCCTTTTCCCTAAAAGATTTAAATTGGGACCATTTATGATTAATATTTTCATCACTTTGTTTTATTCATTTATTGAATCGTAACACATCCTATTAATAATCAACTTATCTTTCAATGTGAAATGCAGACTAGTTTTGAATGTATATACAAAGGCAAGGTAGTAACGTTTTTTCTTATCCACAATTCCAAGTAATTTAGCAGCGATGAGTTGGGATCATTATATCACGCAATTTAAACAATACCTCAAGCTAGAGAGGTCAGTAAGTGAAAATACACTAGAGGCCTATATCCATGATGTTCAAAAACTAGAACAATTTTTTGCTTTCAATCAATTGGAAGTTGTACCGCTACAAACGGATGAGTTTCATTTGCATGATTTTTTAGAAAATTTAAACGAAATGGGACTAGCTGCTTATTCGCAAGCCAGAATATTGTCAGGACTTAAGGCATTTTTTAAGTACTTGATGTATGAGGGTTATATAAAAAAAGATCCCACATCGTTGATAGATGGGCCAAAACTGGGACGTAAACTTCCCGATACACTCGATTATCATGAAATAGTAAATTTATTTAATGGAATTGATTTATCCACGCCAGAGGGCACTCGTAATCGAGCGATGCTAGAAGTATTGTATAGTTCTGGCTTACGAGTGACTGAATTAGTGGAATTACGAATGAATAATGTTTTTTTTGATGTAGGATTTTTAAGGGTAATAGGAAAAGGTGATAAAGAAAGGTTAGTACCCATTGGGGAGGATGCTATGAAATATATGAAAATCTATATCGAAGAGGTTCGTTGTCATGTGCCTGTTTGCGAGGGGTTTCATAATTTTGTATTCTTGAATAGAAGAGGAAAAAACCTCACTAGAGTAATGATTTTTACTATAATTAAAAATTTGGCATTGAAAGTAGGACTAAAAAAAAACATAAGTCCTCATACATTTCGACATTCTTTTGCCACTCATTTAATTGAAGGTGGTGCGGACCTTAGAGCAGTACAGGAAATGCTTGGTCATGAGTCGATTACAACTACTGAAATATACACTCACATGGATCGTGATTATTTACGACAAGTAGTGCAAGAGTTTCACCCTAGAAGTTAGTTTCACTTTTCTTAGTACCCTTTTCGGTTAACTTTTTATATTTGTCACAAACAATAATAACTGTGTATAAAAAAATCATTCGCCCTATATTTTTTCTTTTTGATCCAGAAAAAATTCATCATTTTACTTTTTTCTTGTTGAAAACCCTACATAAAATCCCAGGGATTAGATCATTATTTCAAACTTTGTTTACGTATGAAAATAAAAACTTAGAGAGAAAGGTTTTTGGATTGAAGTTTCCTAATCCTGTAGGACTAGCAGCAGGGTTTGATAAGGATGCCAAGTTGGTTGATGAATTGGCTACAATAGGGTTTGGCTTTATTGAAATAGGTACACTCACCCCAAAAGAACAACCTGGTAATGAGAAGCCTAGACTTTTTCGTGTGAAAAAAGATCAGGGAATCATCAATCGAATGGGATTTAATAATGGAGGGGTAGAAGCTGCCGTTAAACGACTCAAGAAAAGAGATAGTAAAATACTGATAGGTGGAAATATTGGGAAAAACAAAATCACACCTAATGATGAGGCAGAAAGAGATTATGAAATATGTTTTGAATCTTTATTCGATGTAGTCGATTATTTTGTGGTGAATGTGAGCTCCCCAAATACGCCTAACCTTCGTGCCTTGCAAGATAAGGAACCATTAAAAAGACTTTTGGAAAGGTTGCAAGAACGTAATAAACTGAAAACAACACAAAAGCCTATTTTGCTTAAAATAGCTCCTGATTTAACCAATGAGCAGTTAAATGATATCATTGAAATAGCACAAGAGATTGGATTAGATGGGATAATTGCTACAAATACTACCATTAGTAGAAGTGGACTAAAAACTAGTAAAAAGAAAACGGAAAAAATAGGTGCTGGTGGTTTGAGCGGTAAACCTCTTTTTAATCGATCAAATGAAGTAATTGCTTATTTGAGAAATGCATTAGGGCCAGTCTTTCCCATAATCGGTGCAGGAGGAGTGATGAATGAACAAGATGCAGTTGATAAATTGGATGCAGGTGCTACACTAATTCAAATTTATTCGGGGTTTATATATGAAGGACCTAACCTTGTTAAGCGAATTAATAAGCGGTTAGTGGGCATTTGATTTGAAAATTTAAATCAAAGTACTTACTATTGACTGCACTAATTACAAAATTATTTAGTTTTGTGCTTTTAGAAAATCTACATGACTGGGAATACTTATAAAAACACATTCAAAAAGCCAGGTAAAAAAAAGGAAAAGAAGAGGTTGAAATTAAGCCTAAATTTTCTTGAGGATAAACGATTTCAGTTGGTGTCGGGTTTTTTTCTTCAAATGGTTTCTATTTATTTTATTACCGCCTTCATTTCTTATCTATTTACTGGAAAAGCAGATCAAAGCGTGGTGGAGGCTATTAGAGAAACGGGCTGGATACAGTCAGGATTGGAATCGGATAACTGGCTAGGTGCGTATGGGGCTATAATTTCTCATTTCTTTATTTTTCAATGGTTTGGTATTTCGGCTTTTTTTATCCCTCCATTATTATTTATTTGGGGTTACCGTGTAGTTTTTAACCGTAGTCTTTTTCCTTCTGGACAATCTTTTTTATTCGTATTGTTTTTTACTTTATGGATAAGCTTATTGTTGGGCTATATTGTACTTCGTGTTGAAGGAAGTACTGCATGGTCATTTTTGAGCGGAGGCCTAGGGTATTATTTAGCTCGTTTATTTAATAGTCTTGTAGGATGGGGTACCTTTTTGCTGTTGGTGTTTTCATTACTGGCATTTATAATTTATTTCTTTAATATAACTTCATTATTGATGCCAAAAAAGGAGGAAATGCCTTTATCTGAAAATGAAGAAAGTGATGAGGAAAATGTGTTTGAACAAAATATAGAAGAGGGCAATGAGGAAATTATCACCGGAGATGAGGATGAACTTTCCAATTGGACTGTTTCAAACAAAGAGGATGTATCTAAAAAGAAAGTGATTACAGATGAAAAGCCTACGTTAGAGCTTGATGTAGAGGTTGCTGAACCAGAACAAGTAGAAGAACAACCAGAGTTAGAGC
>JAOULS010000305.1 GCA_029881895.1 Cyclobacteriaceae bacterium
AAGAGGTGGAAGCACCTAAGCCGAAAAAGAAAACTGCTGCAGGTAAAGGTGTAAGCAAAGTGAATAAGGACTCTGAAAAGTCTACATTGGGTGATTTAGATGCTTTAACAGCACTTAAAGAGCAAATGGAAGGCGGTAAAAAAGAAGAGAAGCCTAAGAAAGCTGCCGCTAAAAAAACAGCAAAAGCGAAGAGTGAAGAGGAAGCTCCTGCTGAGAAAAAAGCAGTAAAGGAGAAAAAAGAGGAAGCCCCTGCTGCTAAAAAAGCAACGAAGGCGAAGAAAGAGGAAAAAGCTGATGATGCTGAAGAAGTGAAAGAAGAAGAGAAATAATATCTCTTTAGGTTATAATAGCTAATGGAGCCGCTTGTGCTCCATTAGTTTTTTTTATCAAAAAATGACCTAATTATTATTTGAACAAGAGTGGATTATATCTATTTTTGTTTTTTAAGAAAAGGTCGCGTGGCCGAGTGGCTAGGCAGTGCTCTGCAAAAGCATCTACAGCGGTTCGAATCCGCTCGCGACCTCAAAAAAGGCAGCTATTTTTTTAGCTGCCTTTTTTTATTGACTTTGTCACGGTTTTAGTATATCAATTTAGTAGGTGTTATCTTCTAAGCGTTTGTTGATCATTATGCAGGGATATGACCTCAATTACATTTCAGTACTGTCATCACGAGGGAAGAATGACCGAAGTGATCTTTCCTTGAGTATCGAGGAATTACTATCAGAAACAAAAAAAGTAAAGACTTTTAACAGACTTTCTAAAATTCACTTCATGATGCTAAAATTCACAAACCACTGAGGGATTGCTTCTTCTTCGTCCCGATATTATCGGAACGAAATCATCGCAATGACATTTCAATACTGTCATCACGAGAGAAGAATGACCGAAGTGATCTTTCCTTATGTGCCGGGAGATTACCACCTAGTTGGTTCATACAGGCTTCGTTTCACCAAGAGGTGAATTATCAATGATATTCTATTTGCGAGGTATTACTTAATAAATTTCCATGGTTCCCATTTCCCAACATAATTTTGTCGGGTAATAATGAGTGCCTTTTCTACTCCTTTTTGTACGATAGGTGAGAATCCATAGTCGTAGCAGAAATAATATAAGTTAGCTGAGTTAGGATAATAAAGAGATGAGAATATGGCGAAATTGTAGCCCATAGTCTCCAGAACAGTTCTACGAACGGTTGATTTGCCCACGGGGCATAGTGTTTTTAATATTTTACGATTTTTTCGCAATGCTTTATTGGTAGCGATTATCTCTTTTTCTGTATTTTTTCGATTATGATTGTTTGCTGTAGCTCGGCATTGGTCAGAGCAATATTTTTTATCTTCCCGACCTCTCATAGGAGTTTTGCAAGTAAGACAGATCATTGGTGTGGGTTCCATAGTCGTGTTTTATTCGAATATATCCGAATATACACGGATATATCCGAATAACAAAATGTTTTGGTTTTCTATTTATTGATATTGACAAAAAAGTAAACTTACTAATATTCATGAAAGATTATCCAACTCGATTGCCATTTCATACTAATGCTAATTATGTTCAAGTGCCTAAAGCTTATCTTCAAAAATTAGAACTTTTACGATATAGTGAAAGTACGATTAAGGTATACACGTATTTATTTCGTCAATTCATGGGGTATTGTGCCGAAAATCATTTGAAGATAGATTCGGTCACTAAGCCTCAGGTTGAAGCGTATTTCACGCATAGTATCAAAGCTAAAAAAATATCGGCAAGTACGCAGAACCAGACCATCAATGCCATTAAGTTTTACTTTGAACATGTGAAAGGCGGGGAGCGTATGGCATATGAATTAGAGAGACCTCGCAAGGTGGTTACTTTACCGAAAGTACTTAGTGAACAGGAAGTAGGGGCTATTTTAAGAGTGACTAATAATAAAAAGCACAAAACGATGCTGTGTTTGATGTACTCAGCGGGGTTACGTGTAAGTGAACTTTTACGGCTTACCATTACCGATATTGATAGCCAGCGGATGCTTATTTATGTGCGCGGGGCAAAAGGAAATAAAGACCGTACCACCATTCTTTCCGAGAAAGTGCTGTTGATGTTAAGGGACTATTTTAAGGTGTATCGTCCTAAGGACTGGCTTTTTGAAGGGCCAAAACACACGCAATATTCGGCTGGTAGTATACGGAAAGTGTTTAGAAGGTCTATGTTGGCGGCTAGGGTACATAAAAAGCTAACATTGCACTCGTTACGGCACAGTTTTGCCACACATTTGCTAGAGCATGGAACGAACTTGCGCTACATTCAGGCACTTTTGGGGCATAATTCGAGTAAAACTACAGAGATATACACTCATGTTACTAAAATCGGGGTTGACAAGATTGCCAGCCCCATAGACCGTTTGACCGATGTATAAAATGCATAAAAAATTACAAACAACTATTGGTATACTTACAAATTCTATTATATTTGCTCAAAAACAACGCTACTATAATGGGAGTAAGGTGCACGAAGTGCGCCTTACCCAAATGTTGGGCTTCAT
>JAOULS010000081.1 GCA_029881895.1 Cyclobacteriaceae bacterium
CGCCAACTGACAACATACTCTCCGATAATACAGAGCTAGTAGCACTCAAGTCCTGCTGAAAAACTTGATACATCTCTCTAAATTGATTAATTTCAGCATAGGATGCTCCTTTTAAGGCACCTTCAGTCAAAGGCACAATACTAAATTTTTCAGGGGGTGACAACTCAGTAACCTTACCGTCCACTCTCTTACTTAATGTAACAGTATAATCACCAGGAGTTGCCATGATGCCACTACCAGAATCCTCTTCTTGATTAACTATTGGTGCTTTCAATTTTTCCCCACGCTTATCTGCGTAATCTAACTTCCAGTTTACCCTATTAAATCCTTTCTGATTTGTACCTACAATAGTATTAACCACTTTCCCTTCACTATCCTTTACAGAAAGTAATATTTCAGGAGTTAGCTGATTTTTTTCAGCTTCTATTGCATCCCATCCGGGGAAAACAATTTCACTATTATTTTTGATTAGTGCTTTTTCTTTTTCCTGACGTATCTCTTTTAATGATTTTACCTTTTCGGGTAAAAAATATGCAAAAACAGCACCAAAAGGAGGATTTTTAGCTGCATATTCAGCATCTCCCCTACCGTAGATTGCTTCATTTTCAATATACCAATAGGCTGGCTTTACTTTAAATAACGAGGCCTCCTTCTTTAACATTTCAACTTTAAATTCCCTGATGGGTGTTATATCATCCAACACATAAATACCCCTCCCAAATGATGCTCCTACTAAATCATTTTCTCTTCGTTGGATAGTGATATCTCTAAAAGAAATGGTTGGAGTACCTCCTTTTAGTTGAACCCAATTTACCCCTCCATTATTAGTGAAGTATATACCAAATTCTGTTGCAGCAAAAAGCAAATCTTTATTCTCATGATCTTGAACCAAACGCCAAGTAATCAATCGCTCATTAGGCAGGTCGCCATTCATAGACAACCATGTTTTGCCTTTGTCAGTACTTTTTATTAAATAAGGCTTAAAATCCCCGTATTTATGATTATCTAATGCAGCATATACTGTACCCACATCAAACAAGTCTGCTCTCAAATCATTCACAAATGCAGTAGAGGGTATTCCTTTAATAGATCCCAATTCTATTTTCCTCCATGATTCTCCTCCATTTTCTGTCACCTGAATTATCCCATCATCAGTTCCTGCATAAATTAGCCCTTCTTGTTTCGGTGATTCAGCTAATGACGTAATCGAATTATAATTCGACATGGCACCTATATCCCATGCATTATCCCAACTCTGTTGTTTCCCCATTACGGGAAGTGTTATACGATTTTGATTACGACTCAAATCTCCTGAAATAGCAGTCCATTCATCTCCTCTATTTTCGGAACGCCAAACTCGTTGTGATGCAAAATATAGTCGAGTTGGATTATGAGGACTCACCAAAATTGGAGCATCCCAATTAAAACGTTCATAAGGATCTCCTTCTTTTGGCTGCGGTTGTATAAACACCGTTTCGCCAGTAGTCTGATCGATTCGCCAAAGCCATCCTTGTTGATATTCTCCATAGGTGATTTTTGGATTTCCTGGCTCTGTAGCCGATTGATGACCATCTGCCCCTAAGGTAATCCACCAATCAGCATTTGTGATACCCGCTGCACTACGCGTTCTCGATGGTCCTCCGTGTGACCCATTGTCTTGAGTACCACCAAAAATATTGTAAAAAGGAGTGGCATCATCAACCGCTACTTTATAGTACTGTGTAAGTGGTAGATTGCCTACAAATCGCCATTTATTAGTCAAATCAAATGACTCATATAACCCACCGTCAGTACCAAAAAGAAGATAATTAGGATCCGATTTTTTAAATGCAACTGCATGGCTATCTACATGTTTGTTTTTTTCATTCATGGAAACAAATGTTTTTCCATGATCATCAGAAATTTTTACCACATTATTCATTAGGTACAATTTCCCATTTTGATGTGGAGAAGCGTATAATTCTTGGTAATAATGTGGGCCTGTTCCACCAGAAACTGCATCAGATTGTTTTTTCCATGATGCGCCTCCATTGACGGACATAAAAACTCCTCCCGTTTTACGATCGAGTTCAATCGCAGCATAAATTATCTGTGTATTAAAAGGTGAGATTGCCAATCCTATCTTCCCTAAATTAGAGGTAGGAATACCATTCGTGAGTTTCTCCCATGTTTCTCCTCCATCTTTACTTTTATAAAGTCCCGAACCTGGCCCTCCTCCCAAATAAGCCGCTACCGTTCTTTGTCTCTGCCAAGTAGCCGCATAAATAATATCTGAATTACTTGGGTCCAGCACCAAATCTGTAGCCCCTGTCCACTCATCATCACCTAATGTTCTTTTCCATGTTTCACCCCCATCTGTCGATTTATAAACACCTCGCTCTCCGCCTTTACTCCAAAGTGGTCCTTGCGCAGCCACCCATATAATGTTTGGGTTTGAAGGATGTATTATGATTTTAGAAATGTGCTCTGAAGTTTTAAGCCCCTTATTTTTCCAAGTAACTCCATCATCATTACTCACATAAACTCCATCCCCAAAACCTACATGTCTTCCTCCTACATTTTCACCAGAACCTACCCAAATTGTATGTGAGTTGTTGGGGTCTATTGTTACACAGCCGATAGAAAAACTTGCTTGCTTATCAAAAATAGGTTGCCAAGTCGTTCCTGCATTTTCTGTTTTCCAAACCCCACCAGAACCTACTGCTATGTACCAGATATTTTCGTTGTCAGGGTGAATGGCGATATCGGCTATTCTACCAGAACTCAATGAAGGGCCTAAACTCCTAAAATTTAATCCATTGAATGTTTCGGACGTCAACTGCTGTCCATTTACAGAAAATAGTATTCCTATAAATAGCACGCATAAAAGCGATATTTTAAATGTGTTTTTCATATGATTGTGAATTATATATTCGATACAATCTAATGAATATGTTATAAACAATCGAGAAAACAGAAAAAAATTGGGCGTGGCAGAAATAATATTCTTATATCATTTTATAGCTGAAATGCGCTATTTGTGAAAATCCTACCGCTTTCTTTTTTTCTTTTTATGAGTAAGCTTATCTTTTTCCGCTTCTTTAAGTAATGATTTCCAATCATTTGATTTTTCTTCGGAAACTTCTATTGTATACTGATAATCATTTTTTGATATCGACAAACGTTCAATAGGTTTGCCTAGATTATTCTCTATTTCGATTAATATATTTTTTTCTTCCTCACTACAAAATGATATTGCCTGTCCCTTTTGCGTTCCTCTGCCCGTACGCCCCACCCTATGCACATAATTTTCTGATGTTTCTGGCAAATCATAATTTACAACAAACTCAACATTGGGAATATCAATTCCTCTTGCACTAACATCGGTAGCAATTAAAACCTCTAACTTTCCACTTCTGAAGTTTTTCATAGTAAGTTCTCTTTCGCTTTGGAGCTTATCACTATGAATGGTATCGGTTAACAACTCAACTCGCTCCAATGCTTTTTTCACCCGTTCTGCACGCACCTTAGTTCGAACAAACACTAACATTTTTTTTCCTTTATTAAGTTTAATATAATATTCTAAAAAAAAACGTTTATCATCCATTTCAATAAATGCAACAGCATGGGAGATGTTTTTAGCTACAGGATCTTTTGGGGAAATTTGTATTCGAATAGCGTTGGTCACTAGCGAATATGCAAGTGTTTTAATCTCTTCGTTGATGGTAGCAGAAAAGAAAAGAGTTTGTCTTCTTTTCGGAAGGTGGCGTATTAAATCGCGTATATCTTTAATAAATCCTAAATCTAGCATGTGATCAGCTTCATCTAACACCAACATTTCCACACGTGTTAACACAAGTGCACCTTGACTTACCAAATCAAAAAGACGGCCTGGTGTTGCAATTACAACATCAACCCCTTTATCGAGTTCTGAAATTTGTGGTGCTTGATCTACCCCTCCATGAATACAAACTGATTTTATTCTTGTATGCTTACCTAGTACATTAAACACTTCTTCAATTTGAAGAGCCAATTCATGTGTAGGTGCCATTACTAAACACCGAACACCTATTTGTCTGCCAAATATTTTTTGACTGTGTAAACGATGTAAAATTGGAATTACAAATGCGGCAGTTTTCCCTGTGCCTGTCTGTGCAATAGCTAACACATCCTCCCCTTTTAAAATTGGAGGAATTGACTTGTATTGTATATCAGTAGGCTTTTTATACCCAAGTTTAGCAATGCTTGTTTTTATCCCCTCAGCAATATGATATTGATCGAATTTCATAAAAAATAAAAAAGTATAGCTGCTATTTGTTAATATCAAGCTACTTAACAGATATTGATAAAAACTTGATTATAAAAATAGCGTTATTTATTCATCATAAATAACGCTATATAATTCACTCTAGTCTTAAGAACAGGGATTACCCTAAGTATGTCCTCAACACTTTACTTCTTGAACTTTGTCGAAGTCTTCTGGTTGCTTTTTCCTTAATTTGACGAACTCTTTCTCTTGTAAGCCCAAATTTTTCACCAATCTCTTCCAAGGTCATTGCGTGTTCTCCGTTAAGGCCAAAATAATATGCGATAACATCGGATTCACGTTGTGTAAGTGTAGATAATGCTCGTTGCACCTCTCTACGTAAAGAATCTACCATCAATCCTGAGTCAGGTGTGGCCACTTGGTCATTCACCAATACATCGAGAAGACCATTTTCTTCCCCTGATACGAAAGGTGCATCCATGGATATTTGTCTACCAGAAATTTTCATATCATGTACTACTTCATCCGTAGCAATTTCCAGTACTTCAGCTAATTCTTCTGCAGAAGGGTCTCTTTCAAATTTTTGTTCTAGCTCAGAAAATGTTCTAGAAATTTTGTTCAACGAACTCACCCTATTCAAAGGTAATCGAACAATTCTTGACTGCTCGGCTAATGCTTGCATAATCGACTGGCGTATCCACCATACGGCATACGAGATAAACTTAAATCCTCTGGTTTCATCAAATCTAGAAGCCGCTTTTATCAGCCCTAAGTTTCCTTCGTTAATTAGGTCACTTAAAGACATGCTATTATTTTGATATTGCTTAGCAACAGAAACTACAAATCGTAGGTTGGCTTTTGTTAATTTTTCAAGGGCTATCTGATCTCCCTCACGAATTCTTTTTGCCAGCCTTACCTCTTCGTCTGCAGTTATCAAATCTACTTTCCCAATCTCTTGTAAGTATTTGTCAAGAGATTGACTTTCGCGATTCGTAATTTGCTTTACAATTTTTAATTGTTTCATAAATATTAGTTTCTTTCTATATTTACAGATAATAACATCTGTTTGCAATGCTTAGTTCATATTGTTTTTTGCACTCTATTTTAGAACATAAAATGGTGTAAATGCTCCAAAAGACAAGTAACCTCAGCCATATTACAGCTTATTTTTGAGGATAAAAATGAAATTTATTTTGAAAATCCTACCGTATACGTAAATAAAGCTTAATTATAAATAATAATGAACAGCCACAAAGGTAGTAAATTGATATGGATTTATCTTAAAAAGTATGGTAATTTTATAATAGTAAAATTACACCCACGAAATGAAGTGGAAAATGTATATATCAGTACAAAAAAACGAATATGTTGTAGATAAAAACAATGTACTAAAATGTGTTTTTCTTTCAAAGCATTTTATTTTTCAACAGTTTTAGGCGCATTACTATTGCTTTTTTCTATTTTCGGCACTTCAAAAAGAAGCTATGCGTAGTACCTTTACTTTTATACTATTAAATCTATTCATTTGCAGTACAGCACAGCACATAATAGTGAGTGATGCTGTTACTCAACTACCCATTGAGCATGTATTAGTATATAGTGAAGAAAATGGCTTGTCCACCCAAACTAACACCAAAGGTGAGGCTGATATTTCCATTTTCAACGATGCTACACTTATTATTTTTCAACACCCCGCCTACCAAGAATTCACTATACGAATCGAAGATATTGAAAAATTAAATTTCAATATAAGACTTCATGAAAAAGTAATTCAATTTGAAGAAGTAGTGATTGCAGCAAATAAATGGGAACAAAATAAAGAAGAAGTACCCAATGAGATTTTATCCATATCAGCACATGAAATACAAAACGCTCAGGCACAGACAGTCGCTGATTTATTACAAAAAACTGGTCAAATATTTGTTCAAAAAAGTCAGCTAGGTGGAGGTAGCCCAACCCTAAGAGGGTTTGCTGCCAATCGTATTCTCATTGTAGTAGATGGTGTTCGGATGAACAATGCTATTTTCAGAAGTGGAAATCTTCAAAATATTATTAGCATAGACCCTAACGTACTGCAAGAAGCTGAAGTAGTTTTTGGTCCAGGATCAGTGATTTACGGTAGTGATGCCCTTGGAGGAGTTATGGACTTCCACACCATCTCTCCTACTTTTTCTAAAGAGAAGTATATAAAAGCTAACGCTATGTCACGCTATAGTTCGGCAAATCAAGAAAAAACGAGTCATCTTGATATTCGTCTAGGGAGCAAAAAACTTACTTTTGTATCTTCCTTCTCCTACAGTGATTTCAACGATTTGAAAACAGGAAGAAAGTATAATGCCGACTACGGTGATTTTGGGAAGCGACATTACTTTGCAGAACGTGTAAATGGGCAAGATACCATTATGACAAACGATGTTATAAGTCTACAAAAATTCACAGGATTTTCACAATGGAGTACTGTGAATAAAATACGATATACACCTACCGAAAAGATAGAACTTAACTATGGAGTATATCATTCAAATACCTCAAATTTTCCTCGGTATGATCGTTTATCACAACCTTCAGTTTCAGGACTAAAAAGTGCAGAATGGTATTATGGGCCTCAAAAATGGACAATGCAACGACTAGAATTGCATTTATCCAATCGAAATCGTCTATATAATGAAGCTAAAATCATCACTTCTTATCAATTATTTAACGAAAGCAGGCATGATCGTAAATTTGGAAATGATTTGCGTAGACACCAACTTGAAAAAGTTAAAGTCATTACTTTAAATACTGATTTTAATAAGAATTTCAAAAAAAATGAATTGTATTACGGAATAGAATTCATACATAATACTGTGATTTCACAGGCACATCGTGAAAATATTATCACTGGAGAAATTTCGAATACCAACTCACGATACCCAGATGGAGGAAGTCAGCTCAGCTCTTTTTCTGGCTATTTATCCCATAAATATCACCTTTCAAAACAAGTCACCTCTTCTGTAGGGGCAAGATACAACTGGGTTACTTTACGCGGTACTTCCACAAATACTGATGCCATTGTATATGGATTCAATACATTTGACATAAAAAACAATACCGTAAGTGGAAGCTTCGGGTTGGCCTATTTACCTTCTCATACCACTAAAATTAATTTTAATGCATCAACAGGATTTAGGTCTCCTAATATTGATGATGTTGGGAAAGTGTTTGAAATTGATGACGACCAAGATGGCACTCCAATTATCATTATTCCAAACCCCGATCTGAAACCCGAATATTCGTACAACGCAGAGATAGGA
This sequence comes from Cyclobacteriaceae bacterium, assembly GCA_029881895.1. Classification (GTDB taxonomy): domain Bacteria; phylum Bacteroidota; class Bacteroidia; order Cytophagales; family Cyclobacteriaceae; genus JAOUKH01. The sequence continues at coordinate 7,540 of JAOULS010000081.1, forward strand.
GTATCTCAAAAAATATATAAAAAAATAAAAATAAGTGCTGTAGGGTACTACACCCACTTAACTAACGCTATCGTTCGTGGACCAATAACAATCAATGGACAAACAGCAACTGAAATAAACGGAGTAATAAGTGAATTACGTGCTCAAATAAACACTAATGAAGCCTATATTTATGGTGGTTCTGTAAATTTAGATTGGGAACTGCCTTATTCCCTATCACTTCAATCGAGCTATACCATTACAAAAGGAAAAGATAAAACAAACAATCAACCTTTACGACATACTACTCCTAATTTTGGGAAAACAACACTTGATTATACCTTTAAAACACTAACCATTGCATTCTATTCTGAATATAATGGAAATAGGTACAGAAAAGACATTCCTACAACTGAAATTGATGACAAGTCATATTTATATGCCTCTCACATTTCAGATTCGAATAAAGATGGCTCACCTTCATGGACAACGTTCAATATAAAAATGAATATTAAATTCAAGAAAATATTTACCATCTCAACTGCTGTAGAAAACTTAGCTGATTTGCATTACCGTCCTTATTCTAGTGGAATTAGTGCCCCTGGTAGAAATTTCATTATTTCAATTTCAGCTAAACTGCCTTAGCAGTTGTATTGGCACCTCACCTATACTCTTTTGCCAAGGTAAAGTAGAAAGTACTACCTATACCTAGTTCGGATTCAACCCAAATTTCACCGTCATAATCATTTATGATTTTTTTCACTATAGAAAGACCAACTCCCGTTTGGTCTTTCTCCCCTTCAGGAATAATTTGATACAAATCAAATATACTCTCTTGATATGATTCATCTATCCCTCTCCCATTATCTTTTACATAAAAAACGAACTTACCATTACTTTCCTCACATCCAATATTTATCATCCCGATATCCTTGTCCATATACTTAACGGCATTAGAGATTAAGTTTTGAAATATTTGAGAAACTTGAGTTTCGGGAATTTTAAGAGAAGGAAGAGAGTTGTCATAGATTACTTGAATGGAATCTGGAATCATTAAAAATTCAATCAGGTTATCAATCAACAACTTACAATCTACGTCACTATTTTTAGGTATCGATTTTCCAGATTTCGAATGCTCTAATAAGCTATCTATGAAGTCACTCATTTTTTTCACCCTTCTAATTAAAAGGTTTAGATTTGAGGTTACTTCTTCGTATTTTTCATCCGCTAAATCAACTACTACCCACTGAGATAGTGTATGAATAGCTCTTAAAGGTGCTTTTAGATCATGAGAAACAATGCGACTATACTCTTTTAGCTCTTTGTTTTGTTGGTCAATAATCAACTTGTGCTTATGAGCTATTTTTAGTCTACTGAAAATATACCCTAAAAACAATAACACAAAAAACAAACCTGCATAAAGAGCTACCCTCTGAATTTTATCATTTTTTAATTTTAAGTTTTGAACTTTTATAAGCGCATCCTTGATTTTTTGTTCTTTCACAAAGGCTATACTATCAGAAATCGCTTGTTTTTCATACGAATACTTGTACTCTTGTCTGATTATCTCTTCTTGATTTTTCTCACTATCGATACTATCTCTTGTAGCTATATAGTATTCAAACATTTCCAATGCTAAAGTAGATTTTCCAAAAGCCTTATACGTTTCATACAATGATAGTGAGGCATTTTTAGACTCAATAGCAGCATCTATCTCTTCCGCAATGGACAATGCCTTTATGCCATACGTTGTAGCTTTTGCATAATCTCCCATTTGGGAGTATACATTTCCAAGGTTAGTTAATGTGGAAGAAACCCCTTTTTTATCACCTACTTTCTCTCTTATTGATAAACTACGTTTATAATACTCAATAGCTTTGGGATAATCGCCTCGTTTTTTATAAATAATACCAATATTATTTAAAGAAGAAGCAATTCTAATGTCATCTCCCATTTCTTGCTTTAATACTAAACTACGAGTATAATAATCAATAGCCTTATCATAGTCCTTTTGATCTTCATATACTAGACCAATATTATTTAATGATGCAGCCACTCCTTTTTTATCTTCTAAAATCTTTCGAATCGTTAAACTTTGAGTATGATAATCAATTGCAGCTTTGTAATCATTAAGGTTATAGTAAATCAACCCTATATTGTTTAAAGAAGCAGCTATTCCATTTTTATCTTCAATTTTTTCTCTAATGGTCAAGCTCCTAGTATAATATTCGATGGCTTTATCATAATCTCCTTTATCGCTATATACAAGACCAATATTACTCAACGATGCCCCCACCCCTTTTTTATCATTAATTTGTTCGCTATTCGTGAGGCTAATTGTATAATATTCGATAGCTCTGTTATAATCTCCACGGACCCAAAATGACACACCTTGAACATTAGATGTTTTGGCCATTTGTTTTTTTAGATTTTTTATCTTTGCATAATCATATCCTAATTGGGCAAAATAGAACGCACTATCGGGCTGAGAAAATAAATACCCATCCCAAGAAAAAGAATATAAAGCATCAATACGAGTAGTATCAGATTGATTCAGATCACTCCAAACCAACCATAGACTATCAAGATTATCT
>JAOULS010000082.1 GCA_029881895.1 Cyclobacteriaceae bacterium
AAAACAATTACGAGGAAAGCGTGGTGTTAAATACAAAATAAAGAACGTAAGAGGAGTAGAAAAAGGTTCATTTAATGAAGGAAAATGGGATACACTAGCGCTACCAGGAGAAACATTAATATCAACCATAGATATTAAGCTACAGGAATATGGTGAATTATTGATGAAAGGAAAAGCAGGAAGCATTGTTTCTATTGAACCTACATCGGGGGAAGTACTAGCTATTGTATCGGGTCCATCATATGACCCCAATTTATTAAGTGGAAAAAAATATAGTGAACACTTTGGTATTATTTCTAGTGATACAAACAAACCTCTTTTCAACCGTCCGCTGATGGCGCAGTATCGACCGGGGTCTATTTTTAAAATTGCACAGGCAATGATTGCTCTTCAAGAGGGAGTTATCTCACCAAACACACGTATTCCTTGTAATAGAGCTATTATTGGTTGCCATGGACCACATAGCAATGAAGATTTACAAGGAGCTATTACTCACTCGTGCAATCCCTATTTTCATAATGTGATGAGAAGAGTTGTAAATCAAAAAGTAGTTGAAAACACTTTTGAAGATACTCAAATTGGGCTAGATAAGTGGCGTAATCATGTCTTATCTTTTGGTTTTGGAAACCCTCTAGGTATTGATTTGCCAAACGAAAAAGGAGGCCTTATCCCAAGTTCTGCGTATTATGATCGCGCCTATAAAAACCGGCCTTGGAAATATTCTAATATTTATTCTATTGCAATAGGTGAAGGCGAAAATTTAGTAGTGCCTATTCAAATGGCCAATTTTGCTGCTATAATAGCTAATAGAGGATATTATTTTACTCCTCACCTTATTAAATCAATCAATTCTTCAGGTGTGCCTCTTCCTCAATTTCATGAAAAACATCATACTACTGTCGATTCGTCTTACTTTGATATAGCTGTAGAAGCCATGGCGCAAGTAGTAAAATCTGGTACTGGTCAATACCGAGCACAACTAAAAAATATTGAAGTATGTGGGAAAACAGGTACTGTACAAAACGACCCTATGCCCGACCATTCTGTTTTTATTGCTTTTGCACCAAAAGATGACCCAAAGATTGCTGTAGCTGTTTATGTTGAAGATGCAGGTCAAGGAGGGCGATCAGCAGCTTCTATTGCTAGTTTAATGATAGAGAAATATCTAATAGGCCATACCGAACGCCCTTGGATTGAAGAATATGTTTTAAAAGGAGATTTTTTAAATTGAGAAGAGCAGATAATATAACGAACAACATCGACTGGACAACCATATTCCTTTACTTAGGAATTGTGACGTTAGGTTGGTTAAATATTTATGCTGCTGTATATGATGAGAGTACATCACAGAATATTTTTGATTATTCACTTAACTCAGGAAAGCAGTTAATTTGGATTGCATCATCAATAGGTCTTATTATTATTATCATAGCCGTTGATTATAAGTTTTATGAGCGATTTGGGTTCTATATTTATGGTCTAGTGATTTTGTTGCTTTTATTAGTTATACCTTTTGGTGTAGAAATTGCTGGATCAAACTCATGGTTTGCTATTGGTGGTTTTAGGGTTCAACCATCTGAATTTTCTAAATTTGCTACGGCCTTAGCAATTGCTAAATATGCTGGTTCATCTACTTTTAGGCTCGATAAAGTTAAAAATCAAATTTATTTAGGTGCATTTATTGTTCTACCTTTAGGGCTAATTGTTTTACAAGGCGATGCAGGAACAGCATTAGTTTTTACATCATTAATATTAGTACTCTACCGTGAGGGCATGCACCCGTTATTATTAGTACTAGGCGTGTCTGCTGCTGCCATCTTCATTCTTACATTATTAGTCGAAAATACGTACCTATATATTGCTATTTTAGTAATTGTTTTTGTTTTCGTAATGTTTAACCGTAAACGAGTAAAGCGAATAATACTAGCATTTATAGGAGCACTTCTCATCTGTGGTGTAATTCTTAGTGTAGATTATTTAGTTACAGAAGTATTAAAGCCACATCAACAAAATCGCATAAAAGCACTTATTAACCCTTCGGGAGACCCTCTAGGTTATGGATGGAACGTAACGCAATCAAAAATCGCAATCGGTAGTGGGGGCTTGATGGGGAAAGGGTTTTTAAACGGAACACAGACCAAAGGTGATTTTGTGCCCGAACAAAGTACTGATTTTATCTTTTGTACCATTGGTGAGGAACATGGCTGGGTAGGTAGTTTAATTTTAATAGGGCTTTTTATAACCCTACTTCTTCGTATAATTTTTATTTCTGAACGTCAGAAATGGCGTTTTGCTAGAATATATGGTTATTCTGTGGCGTGCATTATCTTTTTTCATTTTGCCGTTAACATCGGGATGACGATAGGGCTTTTCCCTGTAATTGGGATTCCATTACCCTTTTTTAGTTATGGAGGGTCATCCTTATGGTCATTTACCATTTTACTGTTTATTTTAGTAAAATTAGATGCACATAGAATGCAGGTACTTATTCGTTAAATAAGGTCTGATGAATAACACGAAAAATATTATTTCGCTTACATTGAGGTAGTTTCACAGTATATGATTTTTTAGTAGGTGCACGATTTTAGAATCAAATTGCCGAAAAACCCTTGCACCCAATTTGTTGAAAAAGGGATGTTTTTTTCGTTAGCCACAAGCACTTCAGCAGACCCTAAATAAATCGTTTTTTTAATATATCAAAAAACTCAATAACATCTTCGTCTAATTTGTCCCAATTTTTAAAATGAGAATTGATATAGCTCTCAGCTTCTTCGTAATTATTTAGGTTATCTAAGGTATTTATTACAGCATTAAAAGTATCTACATCACCATCAAACAACCCATTGACAAACATAAATCGTTGGTTTAGGGTGATGCTCGTTTCAATCTTATCAACACCTTGTTTTTCATGAATATCTGCCAAAGTTTTTACTTCTCCTGTGCTAAAAGTGTCATTTAATGTAATGAAAGGATTGTTTTCAGGTTCAACGTCTTCTTCTACGTCATTGTATTTATTCGATTCATCGTTATCAATTACTTCTCCTGTTTCCTCCGAGGGAAGTAATGTATGTTGTTCATCAAGCTTCTCTTTTTGTTCAATGATTGGTTCTTCAATACTATTTTTTTGAGGATCAACAGTACTTGTTATGTCTTTTGTCTTATTCTGGGCTACCTTTTCTTTCGTGATACTATCGTTATTTTCTTCTCTTAGTACGATAGGTTTTTCTATCTCGTCATTTTTATCAATATAGATTTTGTTAAAATCGATTTGCAGCACCTTATTAAAGTTTTCAATACCCTCAGTACTATCATCTGGTATTAAATCTGTCTCTTCTAAAACAGCATCTAATAAAGCAACAGGAGAGGAAAAATCCGTATCCCCCAATGCTAATTTATTAATAATCGCATCTAATATGAGCTGATTGATTTTGGTGAATTTTTTTGAATTTTTTAATGCTTGCAACACAACTTCCCCTTGATACTTATTTAGCTCTTCATCAAAATAATGATAGGGCGAAACAATAATTAGGATTGTTTCATATACCGCTTGTTTAAAAAGAGGTGCAAAATCAAGTTTATTGACCAAAATATGCCTAGAAATTGTGTTTTTATAGTTGGTAAATGCTACCTGTACTTCATTATGTGCAAAATCAAAATACGGGCTTTTAATTTTATCCATTTCTTTTTGCCAAGCCTCGAAAAGCAGTTTTAATACAAACATATTAACCTGCTTCACCTCTGTAAGTTTTAGCATTTCTTCACCTGAAATTTGAGTTTTCGACTCAAAAAAAGTGGTTAAGACCTTATCCGAATACTGTTGGCTATACTCTTTTATAGCTTCTTTATTAAAACTACTATCCATAATTTATCAATTACTAACGTCTACTAAAAATAGTAACGCAATTCCGTGATGAAAGATATTTATTTACCTTTGAAATTACATTTTTATAAACTACTATTTTATAGTATTCCTAAAATAAAATGAATGCCTAAAATCACGATAAAGAATTTGTTTAACAAAACTATTATTACATCTTCCAGTAATCATAATATATTTGCATCGATACAAAAAGAAAATATTGACTGGATGCACGCTTGTGGGGCAAAAGGAAGATGTACCACTTGTAAATTTATAGTGTTGGATGGACTAGAGAATATAAGTTCAGAAACGGATAAAGAGATAAAGTTTAGGAACTTGAATAAATTGGCTTTGAACGAACGCCTAGCATGTCAATGTTCTGCTATTGATGATATTACTATATTAGTTCCAGAAAATGGAAAAATGCCTCATATGAAATATTCGGAATAAACATGTTTTTAGAACCCCATATTAATAACCGCGTAGAACGAAAGGCAGGCTGGATTGAAGTAATCTGTGGGTCGATGTTTTCTGGTAAAACGGAAGAATTAATTCGCAGACTAAATAGAGCGTTAATTGCTGAACAACATGTTGAGATTTTTAAACCGTCCATAGATAAGCGTTATCATGACACAAATGTTGTTTCTCATAATTCTAGCACTATTCGGTCTACTCCTGTCGATTTCGCTAATGATATACTCTTAAAAGCAGGGAACTGTGATGTCGTGGGCATTGACGAAGCTCAATTTTTTGATAACTCTTTAATAGAGGTATGTGAAAAATTAAGTGCCGCAGGAAAACGTGTAGTTATTGCTGGCTTAGATATGGATTTTGAAGCAAAACCCTTTGAACCAGTACCCTTTCTTATGAGTATTGCCGAATATGTCACAAAAGTTCATGCTATCTGTGCAACATGTGGCAATATCGCATCGTTCTCTTTCCGACTTTCTACCGAAACAGAAAAAGTGAAACTAGGAGAAAAAGATTTATATCAAGCACGATGTCGAACTTGTTACCAAGAAGGCATGAAACAACGAGAAAATGACTAAATACACGTTAGGACTCTTCTTGCTTTTCACTAATTTTTTTGTGGTTTCAGCACAAGAAAACATCCCTTTAGAACATTGGCGAATGCATATTTCTTACAATACTATCCTTGATGTTTCACTTGGCGACAATAAAATATTTGCCGCATCAAAAAACGGGATATTTTATATTGATAAGACCGATAATAGTATAAATACCATATCAAAAATAAATGGACTTTCAGATGTGGGGATAACTGCCGTAGAATTTATACCTCATTATAATGTGCTTATTATTGGTTATGAAAACGGCAATATAGATGTATGGCAAGATGGTAAAATCAAAAACATAAGTACTATTTTAAAAGCTAACTTAAATGAATCAAAACGAATAAACCATTTTAATATACATAATGAAAAATGTTACATCTCTACTGACTTTGGTCTATTGGTGTTTAGGCTAACCGACCTAACGATAGAGGAAAGTATTCAAGGTTTAGGTGCTATAGGAGAAAGTTTGGTGATTAATGAAAGTACAATCTATAACGACAGTCTTTTTCTTGCTACAAAAAAAGGCGTGATTGCTGCTTCTCTTTCGCCAAATGTCAACATTTTAGATTTTAACAATTGGAAGCGTTATGGAGCTGAAAGTAATGCTCCTTTAGGTAATATAGCAGCAATTACTATTTATAACAATGAAGTGGTTGTAGCAGAGCAAATGGGAAATATTTACAGTTATTCATTAAATACATGGTTATTACAACCCTATTCCCAAAACAAAGAGCATAACGCACTGTTTTCGAATAATACTATGTTAGTGATATCTTCTCCAAGCGAGGTAACGAAATTCAACGGTAGTGTCGATGTGTCCATAACAAACACAAATACCTCAATAATAAACGATGCCGTAATTGACGAAAATAATAATGTATGGGTTGCAGATAATAATAAAGGGCTGCTCACTAATAAGAACGGGGCTTTCGAGTCTATACTTCCCGAAGGTCCTTTTTCTGATAAGGTATCAAAACTATATTACCATGAGAACAAAATATTCGCTCTGGCTGGAGAAATAGGCGTTGGAAGAACTTTTTTACAGAGTAATGATGGGTTTTATGTGTTTAAAAATGGGAACTGGGATAACTTCAATGCTTTAACACATCCTTTGGTTAGCAACAACTTAGTTGATATTACATTTAACCCTTCAGATGGACAGTATTATTTGGCATCTTTTGGTTCAGGGATCTTAAAATACGATGGGGTCGAAGACTTTGAAGTAATAGATCAAACTACGGCAGGAAGTTCTTTAGAAAGTTGGTCAGTCGATAGCACATACACATTAGTCTCTTCAATAGCTGCTTCCCAAGACGGTGTATGGGCAGGAAACTATGGCGCTAACAATAACGCTATTCACTTTTTTGACAATCAGCAACAATGGCATTCGTATTCTACATCTATCATTGGGTCGAAACTCCCAATGAAAATTACAATCGCCCAAAATGGAGACAAGTGGATACAACTTGATGCTGATCAAGGAGGTGAAGTGATTGTATTTAATGAAAAAACAGGCAAAAACAGAAGGTTAACTACTGAAATAGGAAATGGGGATCTTCCTCAAAGCGATGTGTACGATATTGTGATGGATAAAGAAGAAATGGTATGGATAGGAACAGGTAAAGGAGTGGCCTATTATAGTGATACCTATAGCGTGGAAAACGAAAATGCCATAAATGCAATTACTCCTATTATTGAAGGATACCCTCTATTACGAGACGAGCGAATAACAGCGATTGCCATTGATGGAGGCAATAGAAAATGGTTTGGCACCGATAATGGACTTTGGTTATTTGATGCAAACACTCAAAAACAAATCTATTTTTTTACCACCGAAAACAGTCCTCTTCTCTCAAATAATATTTTGGATATTGCTATTCACGATATATCAGGAGAAGTATTTGTTGCAACAGACAATGGAATAGTGTCCTTTCGAAGTCCTGCAACAACTGGAACGATCTCTCACGAAAACGTTAAAATATTCCCGAACCCAGTATTGGCTAGTTTTGAAGGGTTGGTTGGAATTTCTGGATTATCAGAAAATGCTACGGTAAAAATAACCGACATTTCTGGAAAATTAATTCATCAGATGCGTGCCAATGGAGCTACAGCAGGATGGAATATTAAAGACACTAATGGTAGAAGAGCTGCTACAGGCATCTATTTAGTTTTTAGTGCCTCTGACGATGGGGCGGAAACATATATAGGAAAGATTGCGGTTGTTGAATAGTGATAGTATACATTTAAAGGGTTAATCCATCATTTCAATGCTTCATAAAACACAAGGCATCGTTTTTAAGTATATTAAGTACCGTGATTCGTCTATTATTGTAAATATTTTCACCGAAAAATTCGGGTTACAAAGCTATATTGTAAATGGTGTTCGAAGTAAATCATCTAAAAATAAAATTGCCCTTTTTCAGCCACTCACCTGCCTTGAATTAGTAGTATATCATAAAGAAAATAGTGAAATAAATAGAATTTCGGAATTGAAATGCAATCATCCTTTTCACTCTATTCCTATTAACATTCATAAATCAAGCATTGCTTTGTTTCTAACCGAAATACTGCACAAAACGATTAAGGAACAAAATGACACTGAGGACCTATTTGTTTTTATCCAACAAGCTGTATTGGTATTAGACAATTTATCTATTGACTATGAAAATTTTCATCTTCAGTTTTTACTACAACTAAGCAGATACCTAGGGTTTGGGGTTTCGCAAAACAATGAATTAGAATCGTTAATGCTAGAAGCGAAAATAGATTTTCAACTATTAAACGAACTAAATCGTAACCCCTTTGGTCATCATGTTTCGTTAAATGGCAATTCAAGACAACGATTATTAAAGGCAGTACTTCGGTATTACAAGCAGCATTACACTACATTAGGAGAAATCAAATCTTTAACAGTATTAAGTGAAGTTTTGCGCTGAAATCTTCACAAACAATTTGGCTACAATTCATTTTGGGTTATCTTGCTGACCATTAACTAAAGGAAAATACTATGAAAAAATATGTGCTATTATTAATTATACCATTCACCTTTTATGCTTGTAATTCCCCTCAAAAAACAGAGGGAAATAAAGAAGAAAGCATTTCAGTTGAAGAGGTTTCTACTAAGGAAGAAAAAGGCGTCTTCTTCGTTTCGCCATCCGAAGGTGGTGTTGTTCAAAACCCCGTAAAGGTTGTTTTTGGAGTAAAAGGAATGGAAATAGAGCCCGCAGGAGAAGTTAAAGAAGGAAAAGGACATCATCATATTATTATTGATGGTTCTTTCATTAAAAAAGGAGTCGTTGTCCCTGCCGATTCAATGAATATTCATTACGGAAAAGGGCAAACTGAAACTGAACTTACGTTATCACCTGGAGAGCATACCTTAACCATGCAATTCGCAGACGGGTTTCACCAATCGTATGGCGAAGAATGGAGTAATACAATTAGCATAACTGTAGGGGAATAAATGAAATAAATAAGCTGATACTGGAGTATTTGAAAAAAGTACAGTTAGAAAAAATTACACCACCTACAAACTAAAATAACAGTTTAATAAAGTAATGGTTTTTAAAAGGGTCAGGAACTACATATTTCTTAGAGATGTGATTATATTGGCTCTCACAGCATTTGGTGGGCCACAAGCTCATATTGCTATGTTTATGGAACGACTTGTGAAAAAACGAGCCTACTTATCCGAAGAGAATCTTATAGAACTCTATGCGCTTTGTCAAATTCTTCCTGGACCGACATCTACACAAACCATTACAGCTATTGGCTATAAAATAGGAGGTTCTTCACTTGCCTTTCTTACTTTACTTGTATGGGCATTGCCTGCGGTTACGTTAATGACAGCCGCAGGTATGTTGATTTCTATAATGCAAGAAAACAATATCTCGATTGCGTTTACTAAATTTATTCAGCCAATGGCTGTTGGTTTTGTAAGTTATGCTACCTATAAAATTAGTAGCAAGGTAGTAAACACAAACTTGGGGGTAGTAATTATGGTAATATGTGGGGTTTTGTCCTATTTTGCGGGCTCCCCTTACTTGTTCCCTGTTATTTTAATACTTGCAGGCACCGTTACTGCTTTCAAATACAAGCGACTAGAAAAGGAAGAGAAAACAGAATTTTCCGTTAATTGGTCTGGTTTTATTCTATGGGCCAGTGTCTTTTTATTTGCTGCTTTTTTAGGAAATTTTACTCCTGCACGACATGTATTACTTTTTGAAAACTTCTATCGAAATGGAAGTTTAATTTTTGGTGGAGGTCAGGTATTAATCCCTCTACTTTACGGAGAGTTCGTTGATTTTAAGCATTTTTTATCATCAGAAGAATTTTTGACGGGGTATTCGTTTGTACAAAGTATTCCCGGCCCTACCTTTTCGTTTAGTTCGTATATAGGTGCTCTTTCTATGCGAGACTATGGTTCACCTGGGGAGATATTAGGAGGTATTAGTGCCGCATTGGGTATTTTTCTTCCAGGTACATTTTTAATCTTTTTTGTAATAAGAATATGGAGTAGCCTAAAAAAATACAGAGTAATAAAAGCTTCGCTTGAGGGTATCACCGCAGCTAGTTCTGGTATGGTTGCCGCTGCTGCTGTTCTATTGTTTCAGCCGCTTGATGCCAATGCGTTTAACATCATAATAATAATAGGAACATTTAGTATACTTACATTTACCAAAGTTCCTGCACCCATCATTATATTAGTAGGCCTGATCGCGGGTTTTATTTTCTAATATTTTAGGTAAACGATAACCTTACCTTATTAGAAACGGTCAATTTACAGTCTTGAGAATGAGGGATGGCTATGTTTAGCGATTCGTGACCAATAGGAATAGTAAAAGCTACAGGATAATCATACTCCACAACATGATCTAAAATAAGCTCATTGATGGACTTCCCAAAAGGAATACTGGTGTCTTTTATTTCAGTCATATGCCCTACAATTAACCCAGCTAAATGGGATAGTTTCCCAGCTCTTTTTAATTGCACCATCATTCTATCTATCTTATATAGGTATTCATCTATTTCTTCAATGAAAAGAATTTTACCATCAAAATTAACCTCTGAAGCTGTTCCTAGGCTATCATTAATAAGCGATAAATTACCACCGATTATACTGCCATTAGCCTCTCCTTTTCTATTTAGTGGATGTGTATCAAACGCATAATCATTT
>JAOULS010000083.1 GCA_029881895.1 Cyclobacteriaceae bacterium
CCTATATTCTTCATCTTCATAACATCTTACCTTGCTAGTTTGGCATACCAATGCTACATTTTCAAATGTATTCACTACTTCTTTGGCGGCTGTAGGAGTAAAAGGGACTCTATGGTCAACGGGAACTTTGCCTTCATTAATAATCCCAATTTTGATTTTGCTCATAATGTATTGATTTCAAGGTGTGCAAAAATACAGTTAAAGAACAAAATAAAAAAACACGCAGTAAGCGTGTTTTTTTATTTTGTATTCAATCTTATTTCATTTTTGTTTCTGGGTAAGGGTTCTCCCAAAATAATAGTATCTATTGTTATTTTTTCTTCTTTAGAGGGTCTCGTTTTTCAAGTTTTTTATCTTCTACATTTTTATCCAAGAATTTATTAATGGCATCGATGTCCATAGTAGACGCAATTTCCCCAAAAGAATTGATTTTGATGTCAAACCCTTCGAGTTCAGCATTTACACGAGGTTTTTTGTTTTTTTTGGTAGTCATTGTCATTCGGGCTGCTTTATCGGTAATTTCTCAATAGCAACTTCTATACGTTTTATCACTTCTTTATTTCCAAGTAGTGCAATTATTTCCATCAGTTCAGGTCCCATTCCTGCACCTGTTAATGCGAGTCGTAATGACTGCATAATTTTTCCTATAGCTATTTCATTGCGGTCTAGTACAACTAATAACGTAGATTTTGCAGTTTCGGATGTCAATTCCTCAATATTCTCTAATTCTGTTGCATATTCTGAGAGTATTAATACTGCTTCACTTGTCCATTTTTTACGTACAATTTTCTCTTCGTACGTACTTGGGGCATTAAAAAAGTAGACCCCTTGTGCCCAGAAATCGGAGGGGAAGTTGACACGTTCTTTAAGTAAACCTACAATTTGAATAGCTTTAGCTTCTTCACAAACTATGTTTTGTTTTTCTAATGTTTCCAATAAAAATTTGGCAAGCATTTCGTTTGGCTTACTCTTTATATATTGTTGGTTAAACCATTTCGCTTTGTTGATGTCAAATTTCGCTCCTGATTTACCAATTCGTTCTAGTGTAAAGGCGTCCACTAATTCGTCCATACCAAACAGTTCTTGCTCTGTGCCTGGGTTCCATCCTAGCAATGCTAAAAAGTTAGTGAATGCATCAGGTAAATACCCCGCTTCACGATAACCGCTAAATTTTTCCATCTTCCCTTCTTTGTCTGGAAACTCTCCATCAAGCGGGAAAACTGGAAATCCTAATTTGTCGCCATCCCGTTTGCTTAGTTTCCCATTTCCGTCAGGCTTTAAGAGTAATGGTAAGTGAGCAAACTGCGGCATGGTATCTTCCCATCCCAAAAATTTATACAGCAACACATGTAAAGGAGCTGAAGGAAGCCATTCTTCTCCACGAATTACATGCGTTATTTTCATTAAATGGTCATCTACTACATTTGCTAAATGGTAGGTGGGCATCCCATCCGATTTCATCAATACTTTATCGTCAATAACAGATGAGTGTACTAATACCCAGCCTCGCACCATGTCATTCAGCCTAATCTCCTCTTTTTTAGGAATTTTTAGTCGAATAACATAGGGTTCTCCTGCTGCCAACTTCGCCTTCACTTCATCTTCTGACAGTGTAGTCGAATTTTTCATTTGGGCACGTGTAATGGCATTGTATTGGGGCATTGCCACTTTCGCTTCTTTTAGGCGTTGCCTCATGGCGTCTAGCTCTTCAGAGGTGTCAAATGCATAATAAGCCTTTCCTTCTTTAACCAAACGCTGCGCATATTCCATGTACATAGATTTGCGTTCCGATTGTCGGTATGGACCATATTCACCTTCATTAAAGGGCGATTCATCAGGCACTATTCCACACCATTCTAACGCTTTCATTATATAGTCTTCTGCCCCAGATACAAAACGGGCTTGATCGGTATCTTCGACCCGTAGAATCATTTTTCCACCATTTTTTTTGGCAAAAAGATAATTATATAGTGCTGTTCTTACTCCACCAATGTGTAATGCCCCTGTAGGACTTGGGGCAAATCGTACTCTCACTTCGTTAGCCATTTTATTATTAATTTTAAGGCTGCAAAATTAAAAAAAAATGACTTAAAGTAAGTTGTATGGACGGAAAACCTTTTGAAAAGAAAGCGGTTAGATAAAAACTCCCGTGTTAGCTTAGTAAAATAGATTCATTAAATAATCACGACTCACACTTACTTTCCTTCGAAAATTTATAATAGTGACCATGTAGTTAGCCAAGGACACAAAAAGTGCGAGACTGGCATACCACATTTCACCTTTAAATACGATGAACATAAGGGAGATCAAGAAAATTAAAATCGTCCAAAAAACCAGAAACATTTTTGTGCTCTTAAACAAGGTGTATTTTAAAAATACAATAGATCCTTTGGACGTATCTTCAATGTTTCCATGTATAATGGGGATAAAATTATCCGCTTTATTTAGTTTTAATGAAATTACAAATGCATTATCCTCAATAGTGCCAATAAATTGATAATGGTTTTTGTCATCTTCTTGTTTATTGTCTGGAGTACTTACCCTACGTTCAAGTCGGTTGATCAACTCGGTTGACGAACGAGTAAGAACGAGTGTTTCTGTTTTTTTTGGGATAAACATCATTATCTATTCCACTGCAATGCAGGAGATTTCTACATTTACGTTTTTAGGCAAACAACTTACTTCTACAGTTTCTCTAGCAGGAGGGTTTTGTTTAAAATATTCGCCATAGGCTTCGTTTATAGCTGCAAAATTCCCCATATCGGATACAAAAATGCCACATTTCACTACATTGCTGTAACTCATTCCAGCCGCTTCTAAAATATAGCCCATGTTTTTCATTACCTGATGTGTTTCGGAAGTGATGTCAGCAGTATTGATATTTCCAGTACTTGCATCAATGGCTATTTGACCCGATACATATAAGGTGTCGCCTACTTGAGTTGCTTGGCTATAAGGGCCAATAGGTGCTGGTGCCTTTTCAGTAGTTATAATCTTTTTACTCATATCGATTAATTGTTTTATTTTTGTCACAATCTACAAAATTATACTATGAAGATTTTAATTATTGGAAACCAAAATCAAGTAAAAGAATTTGAACTAAAATTCGAAGGGCATGAAATAACTGTGGTAGACATAGCAACTGTAGATGATGAAGATATTGAAAGTCATGATGTTGTGTTTGATTTTTTATTGGACGAAGCTCCAGATAATTTAGAGCTATATCAAGAAATTGAGGGACTCCCCGTTTTTGTAAATGCACCTAAGATATCATTGGCAGAGCAGACCTACATTAGTGGAGGGGTACGCTGTTTGCTATTTGGGTTTAATGGATTGCCTACCTTCTTAAATCGTGAAATTTTAGAAGTGTCTTTATTAGATAGGAATACGCTAACAAAACTAGAAGAGGTTTGTCATGAGCTAGGGACTGAGCACATAGTAGTAGATGATAGGGTAGGAATGGCTACACCAAGGGTGATTTGTATGATTATCAATGAAGCTTTTTATACTGTACAGGAAGGTACTGCAAGTAAAAAAGACATTGACTTAGGAATGAAATTAGGGACCAACTATCCCTATGGACCGTTTGAGTGGTGTGACCTAATAGGCGTGAATCATGTATATGAATTGTTAGAAGCGGTGTATGAGGATACCAAGGATGAACGATATAAAATTTGCCCTATGTTAAAAAAAGCGTATCTTACCAATAGTGATAATGATTAATTACCTCATTGAAATGCGATATTCTTATGTTTTATGGCTGCTTTTTTTAAGTAGTGCATTGTCGTGCCAGCCAACAACTACATGGAAAAATGCGGATACATTTGAAGCTGGAATTGCTACTGGAGAAGTGAGTGATGTGATTAATGAGGCTTCGGGATTGGTAGCAAGTAGAAATAATATTGGTGGCTTGTGGACACATAATGATAGTGGAGGTAATCCAAACCTCTATTTAATAGACGAAATGGGGACGCTACGGTGGACAGTACGTATTGAGGGAATAGAAAATAGAGATTGGGAAGACATTGCTATAGGAGCAGGGCCAAAAGCAGGAAAAAACTATCTATATATTGGGGAAATAGGAGATAATAATGCTGTTCATAATAAAAAATATCTCTACAGAATAGAAGAGCCTTTTTTGAATTTATCTTTCAGTAATAAGGACACCATCATTACCGAAGTAGATCAGTTAGAATTTATATATCCCGATGGTCTTCGTGATGCAGAAACTGTATTGATTTCTCCTACCAATTCTATTTTTTATATTATTTCGAAAAGAGAGCCATCTGTTAGGATATACATGGGCTCTACCGCTATTACCCAACCACAAGAGCTAAAGAAAGTAGGGTCTTTGCCACTTACACAACTTGTGTCGGGAGATATTTCGATGGATGGGAGAGAGGTGCTACTCAAAAATTATGATGAAATCTATTATTGGCGCATGGGAGACACAACAACCACTTTTGTTAATTGGATCACAGAAAAAAATCCAAAGCAATTAGTTTATGTGCGTGAACCTCAAGGCGAATCGATTGCTTGGAAGACAGACGGCTCAGGTTATTTCACGCTTAGTGAAAAAGAAAAAACCCAACCTACCTTATTGTATTTTTATAAACGAAAATAGGATGTGCTGAGATATGGTTTTGACCCCATATGGGGATGCGAAGGAGATATTTATTGTCTTGATAAAGGTGTTTTTTGAACAATTATCTATAAATTAATAGCATTGTATTTTTTAAGCATGATATAATAGAGGGTCACATATTAATGAATGATATACGGATGTTGATAGAAATATTTTAATACAAGAGCAAAAATGTACCCATATCATAATAAAATAAAGCAACGGATTAAAAACAAAGAACTAACGGGGTATCAATATGTAGACGAATACAAGGCTATAAGTCCTTGCCTACTTTTATATTTTTCTACAGAGCCTAAAGTTAGACCAATTAGAGAACACCGCTTTGAGGAGTATGAAATATTTCTACAGGGACAAATTATAAAATGAAAGTAAGTTTTTCAAACATGGAATTAAATGGAAAGGAAGCCTTATGATTATTAGACTTATACTATTTTTAGCACTTAATTTTGGAGCACTTGCCATAGGTGGGTTATTCACTAGCAAAGGAGTCCCTTCTGATTGGTATATTGAATTGAATAAAGCTCCTTGGACTCCTCCTGGCTGGGTTTTTGGAACTGCCTGGACTATAATAATGATTTGTTTTGCTATTTACAGTACTTATTTATGGCCTGTTAGTGAGAACAAGAACCTTTTCATTGGATTGTATGTTTTTCAATTGATCCTAAATATAGGATGGAACCCAACATTCTTTTATTACCACAATGTTTTGGGTGCTCTTTTGATGATTAGTGGACTTACTGCTCTTATTGGGTTCATGCTATTCTTTTATCTCCCCGAATTAAAATTCAAATCCTTATTGATAGTGCCGTATCTGATATGGTTAATAATCGCCACTTCATTAAATGCCTTTATATGGTTGGAAAATTGATTTAATCATACCTAATCACTAGTGATTTGTGTTGAGTATACCTTTTCAAAGGGGTATTTAAATAAAAAGTTGGAATTCAGAAGAGCCAAATGTGCTACATTCATATTGTTCATAAATTTCTCCAACATTTCTTTTCAAAAAAATAGATGTTCAATTTTCGGTTGTTGCATAGTGTATGTTTATCTTAGCTTTGCTGAAAAAAAATGCAACTATCACTCCTTCCCGATAAAACCACCATGTACAATGCCCTCGTCCAAAAGGACGATCAATTTGAGGGCATTTTTTATGCTGCTATAAAAACGACAGGGATATTTTGCAGGCCTACCTGCACCGCACGAAAACCAAAGGAAGAAAATGTTGAGTATTATGCTTCTCCTAAAGAGGCTTTAGCGTATGGGTACCGCCCTTGTAAAATTTGCACGCCACTTACCAACAAGGGTGAAACACCCGAATGGTTAAAAACAATATTAGAAGAAGTACAAACCAATCCTCAATTGAGGATTAAAGATGGTGATCTTATTGCACGGGGCATCGACCCTGCAAGAATTAGAAGATGGTTTAAAAAGCATCACAACATGACTTTTCAGGCTTATTTAAGGGCGTTGCGGATTAATAATGCGTTCGGCCAAATAAAACAAGGAGAAAAAGTAGTTACCTCTGCTTTTGACAATGGGTTTGATTCACTAAGTGGGTTTGCTGATTCATTTAAGAATTTGACAGGATTTTCGCCAAGCGATAGTACTCATGAAAATATTGTTACCATTACACGAATAACAACACCGTTAGGACCTATGGTTGCAGGGGCTACAGAAGAGGGGATTTGTCTGTTAGAATTTACCGATCGTAGAATGTTGGAAACACAAATATCACGATTAAAAAAATACTTAAAAGCTGAATTTGTGCCTGGGGTGCATCCATTATTCAATAGCTTGGAGAAGCAATTGAATGCTTATTTTAATGGTGAATTGAAAAAATTTGATCTTCCACTAGTTCTACCAGGTAGCGATTTTCAGAAAAAAGTATGGCAGGTATTGGCACAAATACCCTATGGTGAAACGCGATCTTACAAACAGCAAGCAGTAGCTTTTGGAAATTCAAAGGCGATACGAGCCATTGCCAAAGCTAATGGAGATAACAGGATTGCTATTATAATTCCATGCCACCGTGTGATAGGTGCTAAAGGAGAAATGGTAGGGTATGGAGGAGGTGTGTGGCGGAAGCAATGGATGTTGCAATTAGAATTCAAAAACAAGTAGTAGTTAACAGGTTTACTTGCTATATTGTATTGAAGAGAAAACAGAAATGCAATGGATGTACGTATTAAGTTTTTAGGGGGAGCGAAAACCGTTACGGGTTCTAAATATTTACTTGAAATCGATGATTTTCGTTTAATGATAGATTGTGGTCTTTTTCAAGGGCTAAAGCAATTGCGATTGATGAATTGGGAGCCTTTTCCCGTTGACCCATCGGGAATTGATGCAGTTGTTATTACGCATGCGCATATCGATCATACAGGTTATTTGCCTAAGTTAGTGAAAGAAGGTTTTGTAGGACCTGTCTATTGTACTGAGGCCACGGCAAGTCTGATGGAAATAATGTTGTTGGATGCTGCAAAATTGCAAGAAGAAGAGGCGGAATGGGCAAAGAAAAAAGGGTACTCGAAACATTCTTCTCCTCAGCCCTTGTATGGTGTGGAAGAGGCAAAACAGGCACTTCAGCAATTACGTCCCTTTCATTATGAAAGTGTAGTTGCCATTTCAAATGATATCTCTGTTCAATTTCATAATGCTGGACATATTCTTGGGTCGGCAATAGCCGAAATTATTCTACATGGCAACAAACAAACGAAAAACATCGTTTTTTCTGGTGATTTGGGTAGGAAAGATCACCCTATTCTTTTTCCGCCTGCCGTTTTAAAGTCGGCAGACATTGTATTGGTAGAATCTACCTATGGTGATCGAGAAAATAGACCCGAAAAAACAGAAGAGTTATTGGCAGATGCGATTAATGAAGCCCTGCAAAATGATGGATGTGTGTTAATTCCTTCATTTGCGATAGGTCGAACGCAATTATTGATGTATTACCTACAGTCGTTAATTGAAAATAAAAAAATCCCAAGCGTACCTGTCTATGTGGACAGTCCGATGGCGATAAATGCTACAGAGGTTTACAAAACACATCAAAATTATCATAAAATAGAAAAGGAATACCCTAACGATTATACCTTTTGTAATTTTCCAGAACTACAGTTTTATCGTGATCAGGAAGCCTCGAATAGCTTAAATCACATTAAGAAAAATGCGATTATTATCTCGGCAAGTGGGATGTGTACAGGAGGGAGAATTTTACATCACTTGTATTATCGGTTAACGAAAGAGAATGACACGTTGTTGTTTGTGGGATACCAAGCGGAAGGTACAAGAGGGAGGCGTATCTTGGAAGGGGAAGAATCTGTTAAAATTTTCGGACTTCAAGTACCCGTAAAATGCAACGTAAAAGAAATAACAGGTTTGTCAGCTCATGCTGATAGAAATGAATTGTTGGATTGGCTGAAAGCGTTGGAAGAAGCACCTAAAAAAGCTTTTGTTGTGCATGGAGAGGCAGAAGCTGCAAAACAGTTTTCAAGAACGATAAAAAGAGAATTAGGGTGGAGCAACGTGATTGTTCCCTCGTACATGGAGTCATTCGAACTTTTTGAAAATATTTGATACAAGAAGTTAAACCCGCATTAAATGTATGTTAAGCAACTAATCGATAACGGTTAAGCCTGTTGCCTCTTCGAAGAAATCGTGAAGTGTGTCAATTTGTTTGTGACCTACTTTTTGACCAAAGAAGGCGACCAAATAGATAGATAAGAAAACAAGTACCAAAGCTGGTACCCACCATAAAATCCCTGAAGGCTTGTCTAACATACTGTACGATAACCCCAATGTGCCTAACACTAATATAGCCATGCCGATAATAGAATAAAAAAACACAAACATCGTCCAAACGGTAGGGCGTGGGGCATATAACCCACGAACTGTAGTCACTTCATCTTGTTCTTCGAAAGTAAGCGTTAGTTGTGGTGACCAGTAATGTTGTTGACTTTCAGGAATGTGAAGTGTGATAAAGTGATGGTTGATACGTCCCGTACAAGGAGCTTTCCCTGTTTTTAGGGCATTGTTAATTTTAGAAATGATTACACTCGGTTTTTCTTCACTTTCTAACTTAAAGCGTAATCTTATTTTAGAAATTTGTTCTTTTGGTGCGTGGCTCATGGCAATTATTTTCCTTTAAATTCTGGCTTTCGCTTTTCTAAAAAAGCATTTACACCTTCCTCATAATCGTGACTTGAACCTGAAATTTCTTGATTTATTGTTTCGAGTGCCAACATTTCATCGAGGGAAGCATTCCCTGATTTATTTAGCATTTGTTTCATCAGTCCTATGGCTAGCGTAGGGGCTTTGGCATAATATTCCGTATAGTGACTTACAGCTTTGTCAAGTTCTTCTGTGGGGACAGCCATATTCACTATGCCCATTTCAGCGGCTTCTTTTCCCTTAATTTTATTCGCCATAGAGGCAAATTCAAACGCTTTTTTGCTGCCTACCAAACGAGGTAAAAAGTAGGAGGATCCAGAATCTAATACCAACCCTATGTTTATAAATACTTCTGAAAATACAGCTGCCTCATCTGCGACTATGATATCACAGGCGAGTGCCAGTGAACAACCTGCTCCTGCTGCAACACCATTTACGCGTGCTACGATGGGTTTTGGCAATTCACGCATTTGTTTGATGAGGGGGTTGTATCGTTTTTTTAATATATTTTCAAAACTATCTTTTTCATCACCCATTACGGCTTTTAAGTCTTGCCCAGCACAAAAAGCTTTCCCAACTCCAGTAAAGACAATCACGCGTACGTCTTCGTCTTGAGCAATTTTTTCAAAAGCATTTTGCAATTCATAGGTTACCCCATTGTTTACAGCATTGTAGACTTCTGGTCGGTTTATAGCGACAGTAGCTATATTATGTTTGACTTCGTAGGTGATGAATTTATACATAGTTATTGTCAAATCTACTTTTCTAACGTCAGAAAAGTATTCGTTTTTATTTGAATTTCAAATTTTAGTACTCGAAAAGTTGTTATTTCTAGCAGCTATATCGCTGCTAAACCTATCTCGAAATCATAGATAAGGTCTTTTGCATTTTCTACACCTACAGAAACACGAATGAGATTATCAGTGATGCCAAATTGTTTTTTCTCTTCGGGGTCAACTCCTGCATGCGTCATAGAAGCAGGATGTTGCACCAATGTTTCTGTACTTCCAAGACTTACCGCTAGTTTTGCCAATTTCAAATGATTTAAGAGAGCAAAGGCTTCCTTTTCACCACCTTTCACCAATACAGAAATCATTGCACCAGCCGAGGTATATCCATTATTTTTAAATATTTCATATTCTTTTGGGTCTTCCTCTTCTAAAAACCCCAAATAATACACCTTCTCAACTTTTTCATGTTGCTGTAAAAACTGAGCCAATGCCGCAGCATTTAAGGCTTGTTGATCCATACGTATTTTCAATGTTTCCAAACTTCTCATCATCAACC
>JAOULS010000084.1 GCA_029881895.1 Cyclobacteriaceae bacterium
AAGCATTAAATTTAAGTCGGTTGTTTCAACGATTAACTCCCCCACTTGTTTTACACCAAAAAAAGTTGTTTGAAGACAAATATATATCCATTCACTTTTATTGCTATATTATTAAAATCAGTACTAGAGGCAAAAGAGCTATAGGGTATAGGGATAAAGACATCATCTATGCTTCCACCAGATACATCAACAACAAGAAAGTTTCTGTAATATAGACATTACTAACCAAAAAGTTATTATACGCATGATTGCTTTAAACTCCTAAAAGTAATAATAAAGCTAAACATCAACAATGGTCATAAATATTGAATTCATTGGAGATAAAAGTTTTTAGCCTATTTTTACTATAATAACCCCATAAGTAGGGGTTTCTATTTTCTCAAAAAAACAAGAAATGAAAAATTTTATAATCATCATTTTTATAATTAGTTTCTCTAGTACCTTAGTGGCTCAAGGTTTTGAGGCACAATTGATAGGAGGCACTTCATTTTCACAAATTGATGGGGATAACTTAGCAGGCTATAATAACATAGGAATAACTATTGGTGGCGCTACAAATTTTCTTCTCAAAAATGGTTATTCTTTTCAACAAGAAATTGTTTATTACCAAAGAGGAAGCAGGGCGAATGACGTTCAATTATTTGATGATAATTTCACCTATAAAAATCTCGATTATATTGATTTCAATTTGCTTTTTAACAAACAACTGAAGGAAAAATGGGAAATTCAACTCGGTACAGGTGCTGGAAAAGTACTACGTGTAAAGTCAGACGACCCCAACGATAAATTAGTGTATTATGCTATTGATGTATTTGGCGTATTAGGTGGAGGGTATTATTTCACAGAGAATTTATTAATAAATGTACGCTTACAATATTCTGTAAAATCAGCTCAAAAAAACATTCGCTGGTTTCATAACAATAGTATGGCTTTTACTGTTCGATGGAAGTTTATGAGAAAAGATTAGTGATCAAACGTTATATTTGCCACTTGAAATAAAAAATCATGAATCTATTCTTTAGAAAAACTGGAAAAGGGGCTCCTTTAATCATCCTTCACGGGCTATTTGGCTCATCAGATAATTGGCTATCTATTGCTAAGATTTTGGAAGAACACCATACCGTATTCACTATCGATCAACGCAATCATGGACAATCTCCTCATAGCAATGATTTTAGTTATGAACACATGGCTGATGATTTAAAAAAAATCATCATTGAACAACATATTGAAAGCCCTATCATTTTAGGTCATTCTATGGGTGGAAAAACAGCTATGAAATTTGCGGTTAATAATCCAGCGATGTTGAAAAAATTAATCGTAGTGGATATTGGACCAAAAGAGTACCCTGTACACCACGATATTATACTAAAAGGACTTAATTCTATTAATATAGCTGCTTTAAAATCGAGAGTAGAGGCAGATCAATTATTATCAAAATATATTTCTGACATTGGTATTCGACAATTTTTATTAAAAAACATTGCTCGATCTTCTAATGGGTTTCAATGGAAAATCAACCTCCCTATAATTACTTCAAAAATTAAACAAGTAGGTGTCGGTTTACTGTCTGATGATCGTTATGAAGGGGACTCCCTTTTTATTCGTGGAGGAAATTCTAATTATATATTAGATGAAGATGTGGACATGTTGAATCAACATTTCCCAAATCACAAATTGGAAACCGTTGACAATGCTGGGCACTGGGTTCATGCCGAACAACCAAACTTATTTGTCGAAAAAGTAATTAATTTCATAAAATAATGGGAGGAAAACTTTTTTTAATTCCTAGTGTTATTGCTGATAATACGGCACCAACCACAATTCCTGAACAGGTAAGAGAAATTGTAAAAACTACAAAATATTATTTAGTAGAAAATATTCGTTCTGCAAGACGATTTATTAGTAGCCTCAAAACAGGGGTTATTATAGAAGAATTGCATTTTGAAGTATTAGATAAAAAAACCAAACATCATGTACTACAAGAGTTATTTCAACCAATTAACAAAGGAGAAAATATTGGCGTAATATCTGAATCAGGATGTCCTGGGGTAGCTGACCCTGGCGCATTGGCAGTAGCATATGCACATAAAAACAATATTGACGTAATCCCCCTAGTAGGTCCCTCCTCTATTTTAATGGCACTTATGGCTTCTGGTTTTAATGGACAAAAATTCTGTTTCCACGGCTATATTCCTATCGATAAAAAAGATGCTGCTAAAACCATTAAACATCTTGAAAAGGAGTCATTAAAAAACAACCAAACACAGATATTTATCGAAACCCCTTTCCGAAACAATCAGCTATTAGATGTGATTTTAAACTCTTGTAATCCTGAAACCAAATTGTGCATAGCAAAAGAGGTTTCGGGTAGTAATGAATATATAAAAACATATACTATTCAAGAATGGCGAAAAAACAAACCCGCCCTACATAAAACGCCTGTAGTATTTTTACTTTATTCATAATTACCCTAATTCCAGACATATTATACGTTCTCTTTCATTTCTATTTAAATAATTTTTAAATTTGTTATTCTATAATTTAATATAAAATATATGCCTTACCTATTTACCTCCGAGTCGGTCTCAGAAGGTCACCCTGATAAAGTTTCAGATCAGATTTCTGATGCACTAATTGATCATTTCTTGGCCTTTGACCCAAGTTCTAAAGTAGCATGTGAAACGCTTGTTACCACAGGACTAGTGACTTTAGCAGGTGAAGTAAAATCTAAATCGTATTTGGATGTACAGCAAATTGCCAGAGATGTTATTGAAAAAATAGGATATACCAAAAGTGAATACCAGTTTGATGCTAAATCTTGTGCAGTAATTTCCGCTATTCACGAACAATCCGAAGATATTAATCGCGGTGTAGATCGAGAAAACCCAGAAGAACAAGGGGCTGGCGACCAAGGAATGATGTTTGGGTATGCGACTAAAGAAACTGAAAATTACATGCCTCTGGCATTAGACCTTTCGCATAAATTATTAATTGAGTTAGCAGCATTGCGTAGAGAACTTAAAGAAATTCCTTATTTGCGTCCTGATGCTAAGTCGCAAGTTACGATTGAGTACAACGATGATAACCAACCTATCAGAATTGATTCTATCGTCATTTCCACACAACATGATGACTTTGATAGTAATGACGATGCAATGTTAGCGAAAATTAAAACTGACATTATTGGAATTTTAATCCCACGAGTAAAATCGCAATTACCTGCAAATCTTCAAGAATTATTTAATGATGATATTAAATATCACATTAACCCTACTGGAAAGTTTGTGATTGGAGGACCTCATGGAGATACTGGACTTACTGGAAGAAAAATTATTGTAGATACTTATGGTGGTAAAGGAGCACACGGAGGAGGTGCATTTTCTGGAAAAGATCCTTCAAAAGTAGACCGTTCTGCGGCTTATGCTACTCGGCATATTGCAAAAAACATGGTAGCTGCAGGATTATGTGAAGAAGTACTCGTTCAAGTTTCGTATGCTATTGGTGTGGTTGAACCTATGGGGCTTTACGTAAACACTTACGGCACAGCAAAAGTAGATATGCACGATGGTAACATCGCTAAAAAAATAGAAAAATTATTCGATATGCGACCTGTGGCTATTGAAAGAAGGCTGAAGTTAAGAAATCCAATTTATAGCGATACCGCAGCTTATGGTCACATGGGAAGAACTCCTGAAATTAAAAGCATTACTTTTAAATCTGCAGGAAATGAAATAACGAAAGAAGTTGAAACGTTTACCTGGGAAAAATTAGACTATGTAGATAAGGTGAAAGAAGCTTTTGGACTGTAGAAAAAAATATTTTACAACTAAAAAAAACCTGTCAAATTTTAAATCTTTGACAGGTTTTTTTATTATGACATATCGTATTGGTGTAATTTAATCCACCAAAAAAACTGCATTTCCGAACAACAATTTTCCATTTTCCCAGAAATCTCGGAATAGTGGATTATCCACCAAATAAGTAACCTTACCCCTTCCTTTTGACTCAACACCAAAAACAAGTGATTCGACCATTTGTCCTTTTAAATTTTCACCAATAAACCCACTATATAAATCTTTCGCATTTGTAATAACACCTACATTCCCTCCATTAGGTAAATAGCTAAATCTACTTGCCCCCGTTTTAAGCGTGAAATAAGTGTCTGGGTAGCCAAAGGCAAGTGGGTGAGTGTCGTCTAAGTACACTTTATAAATGGCACCAGCGACATAGTTACTAATATCCTTCCTTTCTAAATCACCATATTTGGCAAGTATATTTTCTTTTTTTAATGCTTCAATTCTTTTTTCTTCTTCCTTCTTTTTTTGCTCATTTGCATATTTACTAACACTAAACCCCTCTTTATCCGCCACACCATTAATCGCATTTCCAATAAGAACTAAGTTTCCTCCATTACTCACCCAACTACTTACTTTTTTTCTAATATCGTCTGTGAACCAAGCGCCACGAATATTCGGAATTATAAGTACATCATAGTTTTCTAAGCTAATCCGATTAAAATAATCCGTATATATAGTGGTTAGAGGGTACTGAATTTCTTTATCAAAGAAATGCCAAATTTCACCAAACGATAGTGATGAAATTTTATCGCCTCCAAGCAAGGCCACCTTTGGTGGTTTCAAAAAAGAATAACTACTACTCGCCCCTAAGTCTGCACCTGAATCTACAAATCCAGTATTTAATTCATAAATATTACGTTTATGTTTCTTTGCTATCTCTGATATTACATTTTTAAAGCCCTTTACATGTTCGTTATTCCTCCGTGTTATTACTATTGACCCCCTATTAAACGATTCTCCATTTCCTTTAAATGGTTTTTTAGCCACTCGTACATTTATGCCCTTTTTCAATAATGCTGTTACAAAAGCTAGATCGTTTAAACTCTCATATCGTGCTACATAAGCATATGCACTTTTATCTAGCAAATTTGTTTTATCTGCATTTTCTACAACATAATTTTTTGTTGCGATCTTTTGAGAAGTAGCGTATGCCTCTAGTCCATACACGTAAGGAATTGCCCATGCCGTAATATCATACGTTACCGAATCTTCTAGTTTTGTTTTAGGTTCGAATAATGCTTGAACTAATGTCGATTTAGGTTGATAACTCGATATTACTATATCTTCTAACGCTATTTTAAAACTTCCATTTTTATTGTTTTTATAATCAAACCCTTTAGCCATAACACTAGCGTTTGGCGAACCATACCTAATTTGTTGGTCATCTAGCCATTTCAATAACTTTTCCGTTTTATCCTGATTTCCAACTTTTATCACATAGCTTTTGTAGTTATCTGCTGGGTTTTCCACATTCTTCTTAAAATAGCTTGCAAAATTATTCACTACGTTTTTTGCATGAGAAGAGGTGATTTCTATCGTAGAAAGACCTGTAGTATAATGATGTATTAGCCTGTCTTTAAGGGTTAATGTATCTCCAAATTCAGTAGCTATTCCCAGGCCTGCGTAGCCTCCTCCTCCTTGCTCATATGTCATGCCTATAGCGCCATTATACGTAGGATAGGTGTCTCCATAGCTTGGGTATAGCAAATCAAACGACTCTTTAGTGAAATACAACCAACCTTCCTTATCAAAATATTTAGCATTGTTTTTCCCTATAAGGGTTTGGAATTCTCTTTGCCATGACGTTATTATTTCATGGAAAGGCTTAGCTCCAGGAGCAAAATAATAGGGATTTCGATAACTCTGTTCATGAAAATCGACATGAATATGAGGCATCCATTGATTATATAATTTAATACGTTGTTGACTTTCTACCTGCGTTTGCCATGCCCAATCCCTATTTAAATCAAATAAATAATGATTCGCTCGCCCTCCTGGCCAAGGTTCACGATGTTCCTTACTCTCACCATTCGTATTCATTATGGCATTTCCTTTTTCATAAAAATGGTTGACATATCTTTCTCTACCATCAGGATTTATACAAGGATCCATAATTACCACCGTGTTTTTCAACCATTCTTTTGTGGTTTCGTTTTCTGGATTTACTAACTCATATATCGTTTTTATTGATGCATCCAATGACGAAGACTCATTACCATGTACATTATAACTTAGCCAAACAATAGCGGTAGTATTACTTGTAGGACTTCCTTTTACTAATCCTGTTCTTTTAATATTGTCTAAACGAATATTTTCGAGATTATTCATGTTTTCTGGAGAGGAAATAATTGCTACAAATAATGGTCGATATTCGTTAGTTGTTCCATACTCAACTAATTTTACATTACTATTTGTTGCAGCCACATGTTCGTAATAACTCCTCATTTCATGATGGCGAGTAAACCGCTCTCCTAATTCATACCCTAAAAAGTCTTTTGGAGATTGTATTTTAGTCTGTGCAAATGATAAACAGCTTATAAACAAAAGTAATAAGGTATAGAAACGAGTTAATTGTATCATACTAGTAATATTAATGAATGAAAAGATAAACAATGTCGGCAAACAATCGTATTGTTAAGTTTAAGAATATAATTCGGCATGAATTTAATAAGAAACGGGCTTCAATACTATAAAAATTCCTTCAACGGTTTCTCCAAAGAGGTATGGTGGTTAGCATTTGCCACACTTATTAATAGAGCGGGAGCCATGGTGCTTCCATTTCTTTCTTTATACCTTACCAATGCACTAGATTTTACCCTCGAAAATGTAGGCTGGATAATGTCCTTCTTTGGTTTAGGATCACTTGTTGGCTCTTGGATAGGTGGGGAAATGGCTCATAAATTTGGTGCTTATCGCACCATGATTTTTAGTTTGGTATTTAGTGGGGTATCCTTGATAATATTAGGGCACTTTAATGACTTTGCTTGGATATGTGGAGGGATATTTACCGTTGCAATGATAAGTGATATATTTCGGCCAGCGGTATTTGTATCATTAGCTTCTTATGCTAAACCTGAAAACAGAACAAGAGCAGTAACATTAATTCGATTAGCAATTAACCTTGGATTTTCGTTAGGTCCAGCAGTAGGGGGCTTAATTATAGTTTCTACTGGATATATTTCATTATTCTGGATTGATGGTTTTACATGTGTTTTTGCAGGGCTGACAATTCTATTAGGCATAAAAGAAAAAATCATAAAAGTGAGCAGTAATGAAAAAGACACAAGACATTCACATGGTAAAATATTGAGCGACAAAACATATCTTTTTTTCTTAGTAGCCATGTTTTTATTTAGTGTATTATTTGTTCAATACTTTTCGGCTATGCCGGTGTATTATAAAGGGGTAAGGGCACTCACTGAGGATGAAGTAGGATGGCTACTTTCAATGAATGGGTTTTTAATTTTTTTAATCGAGATGCCTGTTATTTATGCATTAGATAACCCCAAATACTCAAAATTTTCTATCATGTTAATTGGCTCTCTATTACTGGCGAGCAGCTATGCAGTATTGTTTATTCAAAACTGGTCTGGAGTATTAATTATAGGAATGATACTAGCTACATTTGCTGAAATGCTGTGTTTTCCTTTTACGAATAGCTACGCCATGCAACGAGGTGGTGCAGGTAATGAAGGACGGTATATGGCTTATTATTCTATGACTTTTTCATTGGCACATATAATAGGTCATAATTTTGGTATGCAAGTATCAGGCAACTATGGGTTTCGTACACTTTTTGTGATTATGACCATCTTAGCTGTGTTAAGTGGTGTTTTATTTTGGACAGTTGGTCGAGTTGAAAACTCGAATAAACACACTCGTTAAAATAGGTTGAAAAAATTCACCTACAATAGCTATGAAAGAACTCTGGTCACCTATTAAAGGTTTTTTTATTAAACTACCTTTCTAATTCAGTTGTGTTTTCCACCCGAATACCCACCGACAGAACCCCCTTCAGCGTGTCTGTTCGCATGTATTGTTGTAATTCAAACGTGAATTTCCCTGAGTGATTGAATTCATGATTTTTTAATATCAAAAATTGATGGTCAAACACATCTCCAATTCCACTTTGCCCTAAAGAACGCCCAGATTTAGGCTCAAATAAATGATTATTTTCTAATTTTTTTACTATAACGCTTCCTAGAGAATCATATAGCGAATAATTCACGTAAATATTGTAATATGGATATGTTGAACTATTACGCATATTCAAATATACATTGTATGCTAATGATTCATCCACAATATCTATTTCAAAAACTTTAGATGAATCTGCCATCCAAAATTGATTATCAAATGAAGAGTTCTGTTCGTAAATTCGGGTATCATCACATGAATTTATGCCAAAAAACAATATGATTATGAATGGTAACTTAAAGAATATTTTCATTAAACTGTTATTCATTTTTTGGACGATTTTTATTGAACCTTTTTTTATTTCGATTCTTGTTTTTTCCTCCTTTTTTCTTCGTTCTATATTTTTTGTCCATTCTATCTAAATCACTATTTAGTGTTTGTGACGAGTCATCTTTTAACTCAAGATCATTTTCTAGAAGAGTAACAGGTTTTTTTCCTTCTTTATTTAGTTTTAAAATTTCTTTTACACGCTCTGCAGCCACAGGGTGCCAAGTATTTTCATCTTTATACCCAAACCATAGAATTTTTCTAAAAATATCAGTTTTTTGAAGATAGGCGTTTCCTTTTTCTGTAGCTAATGGCTTTCCTATTTTTGGAATATCCCTTAGTGCATCCATATACGTTTCGAGCTCATAATTTAAGCAACATTTCAAACGTCCACATTGTCCAGATAGCTTACTCGGATTAAGCGATAAATTTTGATATCGTGCTGCACTCGTAGATACGCTTTTAAAATCTGAAAGCCATGTAGAACAACAAAGTTCGCGTCCACAAGACCCTATACCACCAAGTCGCCCAGCCTCTTGTCTCAGACTGATTTGTTTCATTTCCACACGAATCCTGAATTCCCCTGCTAGCATCTTAATCAACTCTCTAAAGTCGACTCTGTCTTCTGCAGAGTAAAAAAATATAGCTTTTGTATTGTCAGCTTGAAACTCTACATCAGAGAGTTTCATTTTTAATTTCATATTTTGAATTATCTCACGGGTACGAAAAAGTGTTGGATTATCTCTCTTCTGTACTTCTTCATATTTTTCTAAATCCTTTTGTGAGGCTAAACGGTAAATTTTCCGAACATTTTCATCGTCCTTTACCTTCTTTTTCTGCATTTGTAAACGAACTAACTCCCCTTGCATAGAAATATGACCTAAATGATGTCCATTAGGAACGTCTACAATTACAGCATCTCCCGTAGTAAGGCTAACATTATCAGGATTTTTATAGAACTCTTTAGAGCCATTTTTAAATCGAACTTCAACGATGTTAAATTGATCATTCGAAGGCATTTCCATATTAGAAAGCCAATCGAATACATTCATTTTATTGCATGATCCAGAAGAACAACCTCCATTATTTTTACACCCACCTACTGTTGTTCCACAATTACTACTACATCCAGCCATCTCAATTATTTTTTAGCGCTAACAAATCTTGCCCTATATCTTTTCTAAAATTTCTTCCTTTCCAAGTAATGGTATCCGTAACAGAATAAGCATCACTTAATGCCTCTTCCATAGTATTCCCCATTCCAGTAACGGCAATTACTCTTCCTCCATTTGTCACTACTTTCTCTCCTACTTGCTTCGTGCCAGCATGAAAAATTAATACATGAGAATTATCATCTATCTCTGATATTATTTCTCCTTTATTATAACGCTCAGGATACCCCTCCGAAACCAAAACAACGGTAGCTGCTACCCTCTCATCAATTTCCAATGAAGTATTTTCAAGTTCTGAATTAGCTGTTTTTTCAAAAAGATCAACAATATCATTTTTTATTCTTGGAATAACTGCTTCAGTTTCTGGGTCTCCCATTCTTACATTATACTCTATTACATAAGGCTCTCCATTTACATTCATTAAACCTATGAAAATAAACCCTTTATAATCTATATTATCCGATTTTAACCCTGCAATCGTAGGGATAATTACTTTTTCTTTCACTTTTTTCATGAAACCATCATTTGCAAACGATACTGGGGAAACAGCTCCCATCCCACCTGTATTTGGTCCCGTATCTCCTTCTCCTATTCGTTTATA
>JAOULS010000085.1 GCA_029881895.1 Cyclobacteriaceae bacterium
ATAGTAAAAACTCTTCTTATGAGGGACAAAAGGAATTCAAAGCCATTCCGCTATATATTGCTTTTTTACTTTTCTTACTTGGAGCTTCGTATTTGTGGCTGGAGGCAAAACTATAATAGTACGTGTTACGAGATCATTTATAATTATTGGTAGCTTTGTGTACCAATAAATGATTACTATAGTGGATATGGAAACAAAAGACAGCAATGGCAATGTGTTGAATAACGGTGATTCGGTAACCGTAATAAAAGACTTAAAAGTAAAAGGAACTTCTTCTACCCTTAAAAGAGGAACGAAAATAAAAGGAATACGACTTACCGATGATGAAGATGCAGTGGAGTGCCGTATTGGTAAAAGTACAATCGTACTTAAAACGATGTTTTTGAAGAAGTAGCATTTTTATATACTGGAGTCCGACAAATACAATAATGCAAGTTGTGAAAAGCAGATGCAAATTAGGAGCGCTTGGAGGATAAAGGTAAAAAGCGCAGTCATAGCATTGAACGCATTACAAAATTAAATTCATAGGAAGATATGCGTCATTATAAATGTTAATTGGTATAAGTTAAGACTTGAAGCTTTTATGTGTCAAACGATGACTTGGTTGTACACTTTTGCCCTCTCTTTATTACAAGGTCAAGTGTAATTAAGGTACGCTTTGTTGCAAATAGTTACTCTTTGTTGCAAGAAGTTACGCTTTTTACCTTATTATTTAGGTGCCATAATCCCTGAGTACATCGCTTATTTTATCACTAATTATCAATTATGATCGACTCACATATTATAGCAAAAATTTGGAATCTTGCGGGCGAATTGTACGAGGATGGACTATGGCGATTACCTAGAGGTAAATCACATTTTTAAGTTAACAAACCTTGAAGGAATGAGACTGACACTCGAAGTCGAGGGGGAAAGGATATAGGGAGACTCTTATTATGGTTTTTGTCGCCATTTTTTCTTCTCTCCAAGTTGTTTTTTGGCTTTGATACGCTTGTTGATAGCGGACTTAGAAGGTTTGGTCTTCTTTCTGATTTTTGGAATTAGGAAGGCCGTTGCCAGTAGACGATCTAATTTTTTAAAGGCGATCACTTTGTTTTTGAGTTGCGATCGTTGACTCTCTGATAGGATAATGACGTCACCATCTTTAGTGAGTTGGCTTCCCAGTTTTTCGCGAATACGCTCTTTTTCATCATCCGTAAGACATGCTGACGCTAGTACATTGAAACGCAACATGACTTTGGTCTCCACCTTATTCACATGCTGTCCTCCAGGGCCGCCACTGCGCGCAGTAGTTACCTGAATTTCTGATTTTATACGAGAGATGGGAATACGATGAGACATAGTTTTGATTAATAGCCCAAGATATAAAATATTTTCCAACCTATTTTACCGCTATTTAAATTGGGCAGAGAAAACGAATTGGCGTTAATAGATTGTTGAGATATAATTCACTACAAACAACATTAAACTATACGTTGTCGTAAGTTTATAACTTGTGGGGTATATTATTCGAAGTAGCGAGATAGGTGTTTAGGTGTATTGAAAATTTGGGTAAATCATGTCTTTTTGGGGAGGGTAAAACAAAAAACCCCACCATTAGGTGGGGTTTTAAAGCTCCTCTTCTTGGACTCGAACCAAGGACCCTCTGATTAACAGTCAGATGCTCTAACCAGCTGAGCTAAAGAGGAATTTTTTGTCTTTGTCTCAAACGAGAATGCAATATTACTAGGTCATTTTTAGATATGCAACAGAGAACCGAAAAAAAAATTAAATATTTTTTTTTAGGCTAGAATTTCTCGGCAAATAAGGCGTAAAAATAAATGACAGTAAATACAGACATAAACACTAATCCAGCTTTGGCGAGTGATTTTAACCACTTTTTAGGCTGGTGCGATAGGGGAATTTCTTCAGTAAATACCATTTTGTAGTTTACCCAGCCGGCTAGTGGTGCAATAATGAACGATAAGGCAGTGGCAAAGTCCACAAGGCTTTTCAGATTGTTGAGGTACTGAGAGATAATCATGTAGGTGCCTAGTGATAATACAATGGCGGTAACAATATAAATAGTCCTCGAATCATCACTTTTATTTCGGAAAAGTTTTATCGACCTAGCAGCTCCCCGGCAGTACCCGTCTATCACCGTGATGGTGGTGCTAAACATGGTAGAGAATGCTGCGATCAAAATGATAAAATAACTCCAGTCGCCAATGACAGAGGTAAACATGGTGATTAATTGATTGGCAAATGTAGGGGCACTATTCGAAAGGGCAACGCCATTTCCATAGAGGATCATAGCTCCTAGCGTAAGAAAACAAACGGCAAGAATAGCGGAGGCAAAGTAACCTAGCTTAAAATCAAAAAGGGTTTCTTTTAGTGTAGGATGGTAGTTGGTTTGCTTAATCCGTTCTTCGGTCCATAAGCTGGTCCAGGTAGACATATCTACGGCAGTAGGCATCCACCCCATCAAAGCAATGAGAAACAATATTCCTTTGGTGTTTAGTAGTTCGGGGGCTACAAAATTCTCGACTTGTGGTACTCTACCCTTCACCAAGCTGCTCACTACGGCTATAATGGTTGACAAAAGGAGAAACATCCCTACAATCTTTAAGGTACTATCTAATAGCTTAAACTTGCCAACAATGAGTAAAAGAATACAAATGGCTAATAATATGCCTGCCCACTGAGCGGTGTCGAGGTTAAAATGAAATAAGTTACTAAATAGCCCTGCCGTTACGAACGTAACAGCAGCGGATACAATAAACATAGAGAAAATGGTGATGACCAGATAGCCCACTAATATCCATTTGCTCTTTTTATAATAGCCATCAATGATGCTTTTACCTGTTGCACTGGTGTACCTTGAGGCAAATTCGAAAAAAGGGTACTTGAAAATATTGGCAAGTATTACCGCACCAACTAACAAAAACCCATAATCGGCTCCTGCTCTAGTAGACTGAACGAGGTGCGACACACCAATGCAGGTACTGGCAAACAAAATACCAGGACCTAGGGTCTTTTTTAATTCATTAAATTTCATGGTCATAGTCGGAAAAATAAATGATTTTATAATTAGATACTAGTAGAATGTGAGGAGTGTTTAAAAAATAAGTCATATAACACGACATTGTGTCATTAAAATAGAGGTAAAACTACCTTTTAACGCCATTATGTCATTAAAAAGACATGATTTTTGAATTGGTACAATTTTGAATCATGGTAATGTGAAAATAAAATATTGTTAAACTAAAAATTATAAAACAATGAACTTAGTAAGATATAATTCGAATTACGATGATTTTGCACCATCATTCAACGGGATTTTCAATCGTTTGTTTGACAATTCTGTAAGTCCGCAAAAAGAAGCGTTAAGGTTTGTTCCAGAGGTAGATATTATTGAAAACGAAAAAGATTTCGAATTACAACTTGTCGTGCCAGGAATGAAGAAAGAAGATTTTGAAATAGAAATCTCGGATAATTTATTAACCATTAGTGGAGAGAGAAAATCTAAATACGAGAAAAAAGAAGGTCACTACTATAGCTTCGAAACAAAATATGGTGCTTTTAAAAGAACATTCCGATTGCCTAAAAATGTAGACCAATCGAACATCAGTGCCAGCTATACGGATGGTGTTTTATTCTTAGGGTTGCCCAAAAGTGAGGAACTTAAGACCAAGAATACCATTAAAGTGAAATAAGAAGGGGGTAGGTACTTACCACTTATTAGTGGAAGGGAAAAAAGTCGCATCATTTTGGTGCGACTTTTTTTTAGTTAAAAAAAACACTATTTTGTCAAAATAATGGTAGCCTGTAGAGGCAGAACAATTATCTTTTAAAGATTAATACCCCCAATAAATATAATAGGGGATTAATATAATCTATTATTGCTTTATTTTTTAGCCAATGAGTATTATCAAGAGGTTATCTGTTTTAACGCTATTCTTTTTTCTTGTCGTATTACAGGGGGTTAAGTCCCAATCAAAATATGATTATGAGTTTAAAAATGTAAGCCTTGACTCAGCTATTCATTTAATAGAGGTAGATAATAAAATAAGGGTGTACTACTTGCCTGAGTGGGTTGACAATCAGAAAATCAACAACCATTATTCGTCAAATAATCTTAAAGACCTACTGGATAATATGCTGTACAATGTTGGTCTTTCATGCATCATCTACAGTAGTAATACTTATATTTTAATTAAACAACTAAATGATGGTCAGGTAATTGAAGAACATACCAGTACTGGAGAAGTAATAAAAAAAATAACTGTTGGGGATTCAAAAGTAGATGTAAAAGAAGCCACAATTAGTGGACGTGTTTTTGATGTAGAAAATAAACTTCCACTTCCAGGTGCTACCATTTATAGTAAAGAATTGAAGAAAGGTGCTGCGACAGATATTGATGGCTATTATGAAATGATACTCCCAACTGGTGAACATGCCTTGATAATTAATAGCTTGGGCTATCATCAAGAAAATTATAATATTATTCTTCAGTCTTCAGGCACAATAGACGTATCTCTGTTAAGTTCGCGAAATACATTGGACGAAGTGATAATTAAGGGTTTAAAAATGGATAATGGTGATAGTGAAGGACAAATGAGCAAAGATGTTTTGAAAATAGAAAGTCTTGAATATGTACCTACACTAATGGGAGAAAAGGATGTTGTTAAATCAATGAATCTTTTACCAGGAGTTGTATCTGGTGAAGGTTCTAATGGCTATTCGGTTAGAGGGGGCGGCTACGGTCAAAATTTAATATTTCTCGAAAACACCCCATTATATAACTCTTCTCATCTTTTTGGTTTGTTTTCTGTATTTAATTCAGGAGTGGTTGATAACCTAACAATTTTTAAAGGAACGATGCCTGCTAAGTATGGTGGAAGAGTATCCTCTGTAATGGACATCAATTTAAAAGATGGTAAAAATGAAAATTGGGCAGGGGAAGCTGCTATTGGGTTGATTTCTAGTAGAATAGCTTTTGATGGTCCCATTACTAAAAAATTGAGCATTGTATCGGGAGGACGAATGTCCTATTTTAATCGCTATTTGAATAGAATTGAAAACAATGATATAAAAAATAGTCAAGGTAGTTTCTATGACGCCAATGCTAAGTTGTTTTACGCTGTGTCAGATAAAAGTACTTTATCCATCAATGGATTTACCAGTTATGATGATTTTACTTTGCCAGAAGGAGAAAGAATTACATATAGCAACCAGTTAGCGTCAGCAAAATGGGTTCAAGAATTTTCGGACAATGTTCATGGTGATTTTGACCTCACCTATAGTAATTATTATTCGACAATTGATTCTGAAGACTCATTGCAACAACGATATGTCAAAAATAGCATTTCTACATTTTCAGCAAAAGGACACCTTTCATTATTAAAATTAGAAAACCACCAAATTAATCTTGGTTTTGAGAGCAATCTTATTCAAGTAGATCCGGGAAGAGTCTTCTTATCTAATCCTTTTGAAACATCTCTAACTCAAATTCCTAAAGAAAGTGGTGTTGAATCAGCTTTGTATATTAGTGACGAATATAAGTTATCAGACAAAATTACGATAAACCTCGGATTACGATACTCTTATTTTGCACTGTTGGGGCCTGGGAAAGAATATATATATGAACCGAATATGCCAAGACGAAGTTCAACGTTAATTGACTCTCTTACTTATTCTGAGGGTGAAATAATACAATCCTATGGAGGGTTGGAGCCCCGCTTTTTTTTTAAATATAAAATAAACAACAGCCTGGATGTTAAGTTTAATTTAGGTCGCTCCCGTCAATACCTGCATTTAATGTCTAATAGTGCTTCAATTTCACCATTAAATATATGGAAATTGAGTAGTTCACACCTCAAACCGCAGGTTGCGGATCAAATGGCTATCGGTATATTTAAAAAAATCGATAAAAAAAATATAGAAATGAGTTATGAGTTTTTTTATAGACATATTAACGATTTACCTGATTTTAAAAACGGAGCGGTTTTGTTTAATAACTCGAATATAGAAAATCAACTTGTATCGGGAAGTGGAGAGGCATATGGTCATGAATTACAGCTTTCGAAAAAAACAGGAAAGTTATCAGGATGGCTTTCCTATACCTTTTCACGTTCTTTTAATACAATGAATAGTGAAATTGATGAAGAAAAAATCAACAATGGCAATAAATACCCCTCCAACTATGATATCCCCCATAGTATTTCCCTTACAGGAGACTATATGCTTACAAGATTATGGAGCTTGTCGTTCAATTGGCTTTATAATTCTGGGAGACCTATTACCTACCCAGAATCCTATTACTATCATGATGGTACGTTGGTCGCTTATTATTCTTCTAGAAATGAATATCGTATACCTGATTATCACAGGTTAGACTTGTCTTTAAATTTAAAAGGATCAAGTTTGAAAATTAATAAAAAATGGAATACGACAATGTCATTCTCGGTATACAATGTATACGGAAGAAAAAATGCCTATTCGGTATTTTTTCAACGTTCAGGATATCAAATTGTAGGTAAAAAACTGTCAATAGTAGCACAACCAATTCCTTCTATAACATTAACGGTTAAACTCAGATGAAAAAAATAGTTTTTTACCTGCTCATACTAACAATTAGTGGATGTATAGAAACATTTGAGCCTACGATTGATCTAGATACTACAGCTATTGTAATTACTGGGATAATTACTGATTTGAATCCAGCACAGGTAGAGATTGCAAGACCTGTTATGGGACATATAAAGGAAGGTAATATGAAACGAGTTTCTGGTGCTACAGTACTATTGTTTGATGATCAAGGTAATCAAGAACAACTAACAGAAATTAAAAATGGATATTATCAAGGAATATTGAAAGGTGTTGTGGGAAGGGAATATCATATTAATGTCCATTTACCTAATAATGACATTATTAATTCGTCCCCTCAATTATTAAAACCTTGTCCATCTATTGATAGTTTGTTTCTTGAGCAAATTTCATATCTAAAAGCCGATGGCGCTATTACTCAGTTACACATCAATGGCTTGAGCCTAAACCTATACATGAATCGTGATGATGCGTTATCTCGATATTTTAAATGGAAGGTTGGGGGCACCTATTCAAGATATACGGCTTTTGATATAAACCGCCAAGAACCTCCTTGCTATATAACTTTACCAGCTGATTTTAATTTTACCGTTGGCGAGAGTATGTCCAGTAATGCAGACTTATTATGGAAAAAGCTTAAATTAATAAAACCAGATGGTACCTATGCTTTTGGACATAGTGTTGAGGTAGAGCAATATTCATTAACAAAAGAAGCCTATAACTATTGGAAAAAAATAGAAGATCAACAAAGTAATGTAGGTTCTGTTTTTGACCCTCCACCCGCTCAAATTACAGGCAATTTAAGTTATGTTGATGATCAGAATATTCCTGCAATAGGTTTTTTTGAAGTGTCTGGAGTAAAAAAGAAAAGAATTTTTATTAATTCTACATTTTTTTTGGTCTTTCCAGAAAAACCAAACCAATTTTCTACCCGTGATCTCGATGCCAGATGCTTTCCGCCATTTGGTTGGGCAGGCCCATTTATATCACCTCATTGGTGTGACGACTGTTTGCTAATCGAAAATAGTACTAAAATTAAACCATCCTACTGGCCAGAATAGATATGAATAAAAGCACTACATTTTTAATGGTCATTGTTCTGATTCTAAGTACGGGATTTATCCTTAATAATGAGATGATCAATCAAATCGTTGTTAGATTAATGGAATATGCTAACAAGAATTATCAAGAAAAAGTATATGTTCATACAGATGCTGATGTGTACTATTCAGGAGAAATAATTTGGCTAAGTACGCGTTTGCTCGATGCTCAGTCACATACTCCTTCAGAGCTCAGCCGTGTAACGCATGTAAAACTGTTTGATAGTAATAAAAAGGAATTATATCATAAAAAAATACTGATAGAAGACGGTACTGGCTATGCCGATATTTTTCTTTCAGATACCTTGTCCACAGGAATTTACCAATTAAGAGGTTACACTGAATGGATGAAAAATTTTTCACAAGAATTTTTCTTTCATAAACAAATCTACATTATTAACGAGAAGATAAATCTCTTAGACTCTCTATCTGAAAAAGAGGAGGATCTCGATGTCGGTTTTTTTCCTGAAGGTGGAACATTTATAGCATCAATGAGCAACAAAGTAGGGTTTAAAATTACTAATGGACAAGGAAATGGAGAAAATGGGTCGGGGTATATTATTAATGATCAACAAGACACTATTGTTCAAGTGAGTACATACAAATTTGGAATAGGTAGTTTTTCAATTAAACCAATGAAAGGAAGATCCTACTATTTATATCTGAATAGAGGGAATAACATTAAAAAATTCGCACTTCCCAAAGCTGCTGAGGAAGGAGTACACCTAACGGCAAATGTTGATGCATCAAAAAATATTGAAATAGAATTGGAGGCTTCTAGAAAATTTATCAGACAAAATAAAAATTTGATTCTTATCCTCCAATGTAGAGGGAAAGTGAATTTTGCTGCAGAAGGAAGCTTAGGAAGAAAAAATGTAGTGAATATTCCTAGGCGTAAATTAGAACATGGCATTAACCAATTAACAGTTTTCAATGAAAAAGGTATTCCTCTAGTAGAAAGGTTGATTTTTGTCCAGCCTGATATTGCTTCTGACTTAACGATTTCAAAGTTAAAAAAGGAGTATAATAAAAAGGAATTGGTAGAAATAGACTTGACCTCTACTGTTTCAGAAGAAATCAACGTCACTATTTCTGTTCACGACAGACCACCAATGAGTGATAATAACATTGTAAATTATCTTTTATTAAATTCCGATTTGAAAGGACAAATAGAAAATCCAGATTATTATTTTAATGATACTGATAGCGCCAGAAAAGCAGCTGACCTTCTTATGCTTAGCCATGGGTGGAGAAGGTTTGTTTGGGATAAAGTTCTTAATGATCATTCGGGTAAGCCAGCTTATCCTGCTGAGAATAAGGGGCTAACTTTTAGAGGAAGGCTTATTGACAAGATGACTGGAGAGGCTGTTACCAATACTTCATTAATAATGTCGAAATTAAGTAAATACCCAAACTTTTTTTTCTATAAATTTAGTAGTAATGAAGAGTTTGTATGTGTACTACCAGAAATGTATGGGAAGGAGAAAATATTTGTCAATTTATTAGGCGAAGAGAATTTTAAAAACCTCAAACTAGTTCATTCTACCTCATATGACACATTTCAGAATGAGCTTCCTAGAAGCTATCAGCCAAAAGTTCATATACCAATAGAGGATCATTTCAACTTAAAAAAAACGGAAAAGTTAATTCTTGACAATTACCGAATATATAAATCAGATATGTTTTCTGTTTCAGAGATGCAATCCGATAAAGATATATTTATGGTGAGCGGTTATTTGGGATATCCTAATCATGAAGTATCCCCAGAGGAATATATACCATTAAAAGATTTAAAGGAAATAGTGTTTGAACTAATGTCTTACGCTAAGATTAAGAAGAGGAAAGGCAAGGATGAAATATTTGTTTATGATGAATCAAAACTAAGCATTCCAACAAATGAAGCATATCTTTACTTTCATGATAAACCTGCAACATTTTTTGTAAATGGTATTCCTATTTTTGATAATGAATATGTGTTTAATCTGAAGTATCAAAACATCAAAAAAGTAGAAATATATAATAGTAAAATATTCAATTTTATTGATTATAAATTTCATGGCATAGTTTCAATTACAACCAAAAACTTTCAATTGGGGAAGAAAACTGATTTGGAAGAGTATTCAAATTTTCATGAATTTGAGGGGTTGTCCATACAAAGAGAATATTACCCTTTTAAAGTGAATGATGTTAATGAAAGGGTACCCGATATTAGACATCTTTTATATTGGAATCCCAATAGTACTGTAAAAAAGGATAGTACTACTACGATCTCATTTCGAACCTCTGATGTACAAAATAATTTTTATGTTAAGATTGAAGGAATGTCAAAATCTGGCAAGCCGATATCAAAAATTCAACTATTTAACGTAAACAAAACGTATTGAAATTGAAAACGGATAAAG
>JAOULS010000087.1 GCA_029881895.1 Cyclobacteriaceae bacterium
CTGCATCAACGCTGAATGTGCCATTTACTACTATCTCATCACCCTCATCAAGTCCTTTTTTTATGATATAGCTTTTTCCTAATGATGGACCGAGTAATACTTCTTGCATACTGAAACCTGAAGTTGGTTTTTTATTGTTTTTAATATAGACGATGGAACGCTCTCCTGTCCACAATACAGATGATTTAGGTACAACGATTACGTGACTACTGTTTTTTATTTCACTTTTAAGTACACCATGAGCAAACATCTCTGGTTTAAGTCGCTGACCTGGATTTCTAATAGACACTCT
Source organism: Cyclobacteriaceae bacterium (assembly GCA_029881895.1). Classification (GTDB taxonomy): domain Bacteria; phylum Bacteroidota; class Bacteroidia; order Cytophagales; family Cyclobacteriaceae; genus JAOUKH01. The sequence goes on from JAOULS010000087.1 coordinate 293, forward strand.
GGCCTGAGTTACTCTTGTTTTTGGATTGATAACGGGATCAATAAAACTTATTTGTCCATTTTGTACTTCTCCAGGGTATGATTGAAATGAAAATTGAATATCATCTCCTTTTTTCACCCATGATAAGTCACTTTCATAAATGTCAAAAAGCACCCAGACTTTAGATAAATTTGCCACTTCAAATAAAGATCCTCCCTGTTTGATGTGGTCTCCTAAATTTACTCGTTTTGTTAGGACTACTCCACTTAGGTCGGACAGTATAGGGAAATTTTCTGTAGGTTTTCCGCCAGCTATTATTTTATCAATTTGCCTTTCTGTTAATTTCCAGTTTTTTAGCTTTTCTCTAGCAGCATTGTATAGGTCAGGTTGAGATTGTCGGACATCGTAGGCTTCGAAAAGTTCTTCTTGTGTTGTTACCAGTTCAGGGGAGTAGACATAAGCTAATATTTGTCCTTTTGTTATGTATTCACCAGTATAGCTAACGAGTAGTTGCTCTATTCTGCCTGTAATGTGTGAAGTTTGTGAAGAAATAGAACGCTCGTCTACTTGTACTTTTCCAGTAAGTCTAATTTCTTTAACGGGTTTTTGTTTTTTTATTATTGTAGTTTGGATGTTTGCCAATTTCATGGCAGATTCCGACATTTTAATTTCTGATGAATTTTCAATTTTATCATTAATATCAATAGGAATTAAATCCATTCCACAAATAGGACATTTCCCTTTTTCTGGTTGTCTTATTTGAGGGTGCATAGAGCAAGTCCACTCATGCCCTATTTCTAAATGTGAATTATTGTTTTCAACATGATTATGATTGTTCGATGGTGAGCTAAATAAATAACCGATTATCGTTCCCACTATTAGTAACCCGATGTATAGTGCTATTTGTTTTTTTCTAATTTTCATGTCAATTTAATTTATATCTGTATTAGAAAGTAAGTAGTTAAGTTCTGCAATTCCGGTATGGTAATTTTTCAAAGCTGTAACCTTTAAAATTTCATACTTTATCAACCTTTGTTGTGCAGTCAAAATGTCTTCAAAATTTTTACCTGAATTTTTGTAAGCACTTATTAAGAGCTTAATTATTTGATTGGTAGTAGTTATTTGTTCATTATTTAATTCATAAATAGTGATAGCCTCATGTATTTGATATATCACCTGATGGTAGTTGCTTACATGAAAATTAAGCAAACTATTTTTTGACAATAAATAGGCATCTTTAAGTAGTTCACTTTCAAGAATAGCGGATTTGTATTTTTTTCGATAGATAGGTAGACTCAAACTTACCATGGGCATTATTATGTCTGATCCATTTCCTGCCACTATATTATCTGTTCGTTCACCAACAAAAACATAATCTAGACCTGCACCTACCTGAGGTAACCCTTGTTTTTTTATTACTTGTTGTTTTTGCTTTTCTATTTCTTCTTTATGATTGAGTGCTATGATAGAAGGATGATTATTTATGGCACTTTGGAAATCAGACATTTCGATAAACTTTGAAAGCTTTATTGAATCCTTCACGATAATACCAATAGAATCGGGTCGATTAAGCAATCTGTTAAATGTAATGGAAAGAGGGTTTAGTTCTTTTTTTAAAAGATCTATTTCTGTTTTAGTGGTTTTAATTTCTATTTCTGTTCTTAACACATCGGTTAAAGTTCCTTTGCTGTTAGAAAATGCTGAAGTAGCCAATTGTTTGTAGGTGTCTAGTAAAATCACATTTTTTTTCTTCCATTTTAAATGTTGAGTTACTTCAAACACCTTATAATAGGCTTGTTGTACATCGTACGACAATAGGTTTTGAATATTGACAAACTCTTGGTATTTGATTTTTGCTTCAATAGAAGCGAGGTCTTCCTTGGCTTGTTGAGTGCCAAACCAAGGAAGCTTTTGACTTAGTGATAGTTTAGCTTGTTGAGGCCCAACTCGGGTTTCAACAGGGCTAATAAAATACCCAAAAGATAGCGTTGGACTGGGGAGTGATCCTACTTGGTTCACTTTTTCTAAAGCTGCTTCAAATTCTTTGTAAGAAGCTCGTAGTTTAGGATTGTTTTCTTGCGCTTCTTGAATGTATTGTTCAAGTGTTTGCGCTTCAGAAAGAGTCGAAAACGCAATGAGGAGGAGGGTGAATATATAGTTGATGATTTTCATTTTCAGTTAGCTTTAGCGTTTAGTTGAAGCTTCTTGTTTAACTTTCTTTCTTCTCTCATACTGTACAGTACCGGGGTAATAAAATAACTGATTGCCGCTACTATCATACCTCCAAATGCAGGTATTGCCATTGGAATCATTATATCAGCACCTCTTCCTGTTGACGTTAAAATAGGGAGCAATGCTATTATAGTTGTTGCAGATGTCATCACAGCAGGTTTTATTCTTCTTAAGCCAGCAGCCATCACCGCTTTTTTAATATCTTCTTTTGTAGTTGGTTTGTTGTTTTTAAAATTTTGGTCTAGATAAGAAGCGATTAACACGCCATCATCCGTTGCAATACCAAAAAGTGCAATAAACCCTACCCAAACAGCAACACTCAGATTGATGGTACTCATTTGAAATAGGTCTCTCATATTAGTATTAAATATCGAAAAATTTGCAAACCAGCTTTCACTAAATAACCATAGCATTATAAACCCACCACTAAAAGCCAAAGCAATTCCTGTAAATATCATAAGAGAAGTGGAGACGGAACGAAACTGAAAATAAAGGATTAAAAATACAGCGATTAAAACAAGTGGAACAATAAGTGTCATTCTTTTTTCTGCCCGCACTTGATTTTCATAGTTTCCTGAAAATTTAAAACTTATTCCAGACGGAACAATTAGCTCTCCAGATTCAATCATATTTTGAATGCTTTTTTGTGCATCATGAACTACATCTATTTCTGAGTGGTTCTCTTTTTTATCGAAAAGCACATAGCCTACTAAGAAAGTGTCCTCACTTTTGATTGCCTGCGGTCCTCTTTCATATTCAAAATCAACTAACTGGCCTAAGGGGATTTGAACATTAGTAGGTGTTGGAATTAATATTTTACTTAGGGATTCTGGATCGTCACGTAATTCCCTGGGATAACGCACCCTTATAGGGAATCTATCACGACCTTCAACCGTAGTGCTGATTTTCATTCCACCAATAGCCGTTTCAATGGTTTGTTGAACATCTTCAACACTTAACCCATATCGAGCAATTTCATCTCTATTTATTTTTAAATGAAGATAAGGTTTACCTACAATTCGGTCTGCAAAAACGGCTTCTTTTTTAACAGAAGGTACTTCTTTGAGGATTTTTTCTATTTCTATTCCAAAAGCTTCAATAGTAGGTAAATCTGCACCGTAAATTTTCACTCCCATGGGAGCCCTCATGCCTGTTTGTAGCATTACCAATCGAGTTTCGATAGGTTGTAGCTTTGGCGCAGATGTTACGCCAGGTATATTCGCTACCTTAACGATTTCTTTCCAAATATCGTTGGACGATTTTATGTGTTTTCTCCAGTTCCGAAAGTATTTACCTGTATTATCGGCAATAAGTAATTTTTTATCAACGTCTATAGCGATGGCTTCTTCATTAGTAAGAGAATCTCCATTTGTTAATATAAATCGATTTTCTTGATCAGTTTTAAATCGAATGCGATGTCCTTTTTCGTTTAATAGATATTCAGGTTTGTAGCTGATTACATTTTCATACATCGAAATAGGAGCAGGGTCAAGTGCCGATTCTACTCTTCCTAGCTTTCCAACAGTTAATTCAACTTCGGGGATGTTGGTGATTAAGATATCTAACTGTCCAAGCGTTTTACGGTTGAATGCTATACCCGAGTGTGGCATGGAAGTTGGCATCAATAAAAAAGTACCCTCGTCTAATGAAGGCATGAATTCTTTGCCTATTCCAGGGAATGTATGTGAGAGTCCTGACCAAACAGAGTTGTTTTTAATATTTACATGAATAGCGCTGAAGCCTTTTTCAACAAACCTAAATAGGGGAGAAAACCCTAGCCAAATTATAGCGCCAAATAATATTAATGAACTAGGTAGTATTAGAAATGTGATTTTGTTATTTAAACACCAATTAAGAATGTTTTTATAAAAATATTCTAGTAGGGAAAAACAACCTAATATTAGTGTGAGTAGTAGAAATACAAATATAAAATTTAGAAATAGGCTTTGTGAAGCTCCAAGAGGAAGCCAATACTTTGTGAGTAACCACGTGACACAAAAAACGGCAATAATTAAAGTCGAATTTTCAGTAATCCAGTTTTGTTTTTTGCTATACGTATGAAAAAACCAAGCAGCTACAAAAGTGATAATGAGCAAGCCAATAGATATACTGTAGAATATAGATGTAAATAGGCCAGTAATTGCTAGACCAATATTAAGCCACTTCGCAATGTTTTTCCGATTTATTTTTAGACCTAGAAACCATTGTGCTAAAGTAGGTAAAATCAATAAAGCTACGATGAGCGCAGCGATCAGAGCGAATGATTTTGTGAAAGCCAAAGGTCGAAAGAGTTTTCCTTCTGCTGCTTCTAAAGTAAAAATAGGGATAAAACTTACAATAGTAGTAGATACAGCTGTAACGATAGCACCACTTACTTCGGAGGCGCCATTATATATAGTGTCACGTAATTTTTGGGTGGTAGAGTATTCGTTATGATGTTTTAATATGTTTTCAGATAAAATTATCCCTAAGTCAACCATCGTGCCAATGGCTATTGCGATACCAGATAAGGCAACAATATTAGCATCAATGTTAAAATAGCGCATGGCAATAAAAACCATGAGTATGGCTATTGGTAATATGCTAGAAATAAGTAATGAGGCTCGTAAATTAAACACCATCACTATTACTACCAATATCGAAATCAATATTTCTAATGACAAAGCTTCTTCAAGAGTGCCTAATGTTTCATGAATGAGCGTAGACCTGTCGTAAAAAGGGACTATAGTTAATTGACTTTCAGTACCGTCATTCAATATTTTTTTTGGTAGACCTGACGCTATTTCATTAATTTTTGCTTTCACATTGTCAATTACATGTAGAGGATTAGCTCCATATCGTGCAACTACTACCCCGCCTACTACTTCGGCTCCTTCTTTGTCGAGGACACCTCTTCTTGTAGCAGGGCCTATCGAGACAATACCAATATCCATGATACGAATGGGGACATTGTTGTTTATAGCTACTACTGCTTTTTCAATATCTCCTACATTTTTTACATACCCTAAACCACGTACAAGGTATTCAACTTGGTTGATCTCTATAGTTTTAGCACCTACATCTTTATTAGATTTTCTTACCGCTTCCATTACTTTGTGTAATGGAATATTATATGCTTTTAATGCGTCTGGGTTTACATCAATTTGGTATTCTTGAACAAAACCTCCTATAGAAGCTACTTCAGAGACACCTTCGGCAGAATTTAGCCCATATTTTACGTAAAAATCTTGTACCGTACGAATTTCGTGTAAATCCCACCCTCCAGTAACATTTCCATCTTTGTCTCGCCCTTCAATGGTGTACCAATACACTTGGCCAAGAGCTGTTGCGTCAGGACCAAGTGTAGGTTGAGCATCTTGGGGAAGTAAATTTGAGGGTAGCGAATTGAGTTTTTCTAATATGCGTGAACGAGACCAGTAGAACTCAATGTCTTCATTGAAAATGATGTATATACTAGAAAATCCGAAAATGGAAGAGCTTCGTATCGACTTTACTCCTGGTATCCCTAGCAAATAGGTTGTTAATGGATAGGATATTTGATCTTCAATATCTTGAGGTGATCTTCCTTTCCATTCAGTAAAAACAATCTGTTGATTTTCACCAATATCGGGTATAGCATCAACTGCCACTGGGTTGGAGGGTAAAAAACTAACTTCCCAATTAAAAGGAGCTGTAATAATACCCGCACCAATAATTATTAGTAAAAGTAAAATGGTTACAATCTTGTTTTCCAGAAAGTAACGTATGATTTTGTTAAGCATAATACATTATATTATTGATTTAAGCTAAATTGCTAAAGACTCCATGAGTTTTCACACGGAGTAAGAATCAATACTATAGTATCATATTAGAAACGACTGGGTAATAATAGGGATGTCCTTAATGAGTATTGGAGGAGGAACTATTGACTTATATTCTTTATCAAAGGTGTTTGTTAAAGATAGTTTGTCAGGGGATTCAACAAGTGTTAAAACATATAACAGTATAGGTGAACTAACGTTCGTCTTTTGTATTGTTATTTCATATTCTTGAGTACTTATGAAAATTTGCTCATTTTCACAACAATCATCTCCTTTTGTTTCTTTGTGACATTTAGGAAGCACTTCCATACTTTCACACATGCCACATGTAGCGTGGCTATTTTGTAGAGAAATGCTTTTTAATTCACCGCCACAGTAATGTTTGTTTACGACCAACCCAGTACTTGAGATAAGCACAATTATGGCAAGTGTAATAATCGATATGTAATGATGAATTTTCATTTCTTATACAATAATACGGAAAATTTCGTAAATAGTTTAAATGCTTTGGTTGCTCATTTTATGTAATTATAGTTTCTTTCTAATTAATTAGAAGTTGTCATCTCATTTATTTTCCGTTTATCGTTCATTATTTTTTGTAGTGCCATTGCTACTCCATTCGTCCAACCAAAACCATCTTGCAACTCATACTCACCACCTCCTGCCGATAATTCTACATCTACCACATTGTATTTCTCCATCATTTTTCCAGTAGCTTTGTAAACTTCGTTGTTTCTTTTTAACCATCTTCGAGCTCCAGTATTTCCCAATTCAAAATACCCGTAATTATAGAGTCCATTTATAGTGAGCCATTGTAAGGGTGACCAACCGTTAGGGGAATCCCATTGCTGCCCAGTATTATTTAGTGTACTAAGAAATCCGCCAGGTTTTAGGAATTGATTCTCTAATCTATTTTTCACTTCTTTTGCTTGAATTTTCGAAGCAATTTTAAAAAATAATGGATAAACTCCCGCCAAAGATAAAACCCCTGTAGGCTTGTTTTCCAGATAATCATAATCTACAAAAAAATGAATATTTTCATCCCACAGGTATTTATTAATGGCGTTTTTTCTTTTTTCTGCTTTAAGTAGAAACTTTTTAGATTCATCTACTTGACCATTCCAATTGTACCCTTGAGCAATCATAATTTCTAAGTGATACATAAGAGCATTCAAATCAATAGGGATAATATCGGTAGTGTGTATAGTAGCGATAGTTGACTGATCCTTAAACCATCTACTGCTGTAATCCCATCCAGATTCTGCTCCAGCTCGAAGATGCCGGTAAGTAGAAGAAGGGTCTAAACTATGGTCTTTCACAAGGTTGTAATCAGGTTTATATGATTCAGGTCTTGGGTAATCATATTCATCCCAATACCTATTTAAAATACTAGCGTCAGGCATTAATACAACCCTAGCTTCATCCCTGTTTTTAATACTGAGGTTTTCAGCTCCTGACATCCAAAAATTATATTCTTTTACAAGGTTTTCTAGGTAACTTATGAATTTATCTCTGTCTTTTGAAGCAGTAAGGCTCACCATCAATGAAAAAAATGGAGGTTGAGACCTTCCTAAATAATAGGTTCTATTTCCATTCGGAATGAATCCTAATGAATCGATTAAAAATGAGAAGTTATCAACCATGTTCATAGCGGTTTCTTCTTTTTCAGAAAGCATTAATCCTAAAAGTGTAAAATAGCTATCCCAATAGTAGATTTCTCTAAACCTCCCTCCAGGAACTACATATGAATTGGGTAGAGGGATAAGGGAAGAATGTGATTGGTGATTTTTATGATTTTGAGTAAGCGTTGGCCATAAATTGACGATATGTTCTATCATGGATTTTGAAGTGTCACTTACAAAATCAACATTCTTGGTTGGTGGTAATTCAAAATTTTTAAGCACGAAAGATTTAAGGTCATTTTTTTTTGCACTAAGCGTTTGATATTCCTTAATTATCTCATGTAATGGTTTCTTTGGAACACAATCTACAAAAGTCTTTGAGTCATCAAATATACCTGATAGTTGAACTCTTTTGAAAAATTCCGTTTTATAAAAAAAATCGACATTTGTGTTTTCTTTTTCTCCACACGAAAATAGAAGAAGGGTGAAAATTAGTATGAACTTTGATGAGGTGTTGAGGTACATTTAATTTTTTTCATGTTTCATTTTAATCTTATTAACGAGGTATTTGCCTAATTCTCGACCTTGAGTCACACCATTTTTTATAGCAGGCATATAATGTATGCCTCCGTATAATCGACTTATGGCAGCTTCATCAGATGCGGCTGTAAAAGAAGTGTACTTTCGAATAGGCAGCCCATATACTAATTCGGAATCATCTTCAAAAGAAAATGAATCTCCATAAATGGAAGAAAGTGCTACTCCCGCAGCTCCTGAGATCACACTATGGCCACTAGTGTATTCGGGGAATGGAGGTGTTTGCAATAGGGGTAGCCAATTTGGATCAATATAGTTATTTATTACAGTTTCAGGGCGTATGAGATTACTTCTGTATTTTTCATCCCAACAACTTATAAAACCATCAGCGAGTGCTATTGATGTTAGTGTATACGTAGCTATACTCTTCATAAAGTTAGCACTATCTTTCTGGCAGGCAATTTTCGCAATATTTATCCAATGTCCTCCTGGAGTTATTTTTTTTGTAGCGAACATTGCATGACCTTGCACGTTAATTACAAAAGGATTACAATCCCAAAAGCTTGCAATTTCAGCTTGTTCTTCATTTAAATTGTTGCTCACCTCGTATACTTCCATTACTTCTTTATAGAAATCGCTATCTTTAGTCATATCAAACTTGGTGGGTGGGTCTGGCATAAACTGATTAGATGAGTCAATAACGAACTGTCTGATTTTACTCCAATGTGGTTCAATGGCCTCAAAGTATCCTGGAGGTGTTGGTTGCCATCGGTCTATTTCATCAATAACATCAAATTTTTGATAAGTTCTGGTTTCATTATAATTATCCTTGCTATACCACTCTGAAATAGCATCAGAAACTGCTTTGGCGTACGATAGTGAGTTGTTAATGATTTTTTCATCTAGATTTTTTTCTTTTATTTTTGATAGAAAATCAATTTCATACTCTTCGAATTTATCCTCTGAAAAAATTAAAGCTTTTCCTACATTAATAAAAGCTTGAATAGCCGCCAATTCAAAATCAATTTTATTTTGAGGAGCAGGAATACCATTAAATTGGTTTAATTGATTCTTTAGAGAAATGTATGTGGAGTCGGTTTGAACCATTATTTCATAAGCAGCTATACTGGGGTATACATAAACACGACTAGCCACAGGAGGAGAGAAGATATCGTGGACGATTATGTCGGTTAATTTTTGCATCGTATCATGCAAAACAATAGGTTCAATGTCTATATATTCTTTTTTTTCTGTACAGGAGGTTGCTAGAATTGAAAATAGAACGAGTGAAAACTGTAAATTTCTAATCATACTTTTTATAGTTATATAAACATGCTTAATGTTTAAAGATGGCTTACTTATTGGTAGTAAATATTACTACGTCTCTTAAAATCAACAATATACATAAACATATATTGAAGTTTACGATGAAAATTAGGGTTCTACCTATTTCTTGTAAATTATGGTTATTGGTTCATCGTTTATTCCCCATACAAATGTTTGATTGTTCTTGATGTTTAATTTTTGTATTTTTTTTACTTGACCATCAATTCTTAGTTTACCTATAGGAGTTACTGATAATTCCCCACCTTTCCTT
>JAOULS010000088.1 GCA_029881895.1 Cyclobacteriaceae bacterium
ATACCATTACGGAGTTTTTCTACTTTTTCTACGTCTATATCAACACATGTAACGTGATTACCTGTCTCGGCAAAGCAAGTTCCCGTAACCAAACCAACATATCCTGTTCCTACTACTGCTATTTTCATAAAAAAATAATTGTTTCACCACAAAAATAGTTTTTTATCTGCACATCGTGACATAAAAGATAATTTTTTGAGTAGATTTTAACCTCTTTTTGATTACCCAAACTAACACTCGTTTGGGTAATGAATTTTAATCACTTAACTTGCTCTAGAATTAAACAAACTTCAAATTATTTTATTAGAAATGAACTTTCAACTGTCTGAAGATCAAAGAATGATTGCTAAAATGATCCAAAATTTTGGCGATAAAGAAATGCGACCCAACACGCTAAAATGGGATGAAAATCAAGAATTTCCTATTCCTCTATTTCACAAACTGGGTGAACTAGGGTTAATGGGTGTATTAGTACCACATGAATATGGAGGGTCTGGATTTGGTTATCATGAATATGTAACGGCAATAACAGAATTATCAAAAATTGATGGTGCCATAGGACTCTCTGTCGCAGCTCATAACTCTTTATGTACGGGTCATATTTTACAATTTGGTAATGAAAGCCAAAAGAAAAAATACTTGCCGCAATTAGCCTCTGGAAAGTGGATTGGTGCTTGGGGATTAACCGAACCTAACACAGGCTCTGATGCAGGCAATATGAAAACGGTTGCCAAAATTGATGGTGATCATTATGTGCTTAATGGAACTAAAAATTTTATCACGCATGGAAAGTCTGGAAATGTAGCCGTAGTTATAGCCCGAACAGGTGAAGTGGGTGAGCCACGAAACATGACGGCATTTATTATAGAACGTGACACAAAAGGGTTATCTGCTGGAAAAAAAGAAAACAAACTAGGGATGAGGGCCTCGGAAACTACCGAAATGATTTTTGATAACTGTATAGTTCACAAAGAAAACATACTTGGTGAGGTAGGAGAAGGATTTGTACAAGCATTAAAGATTTTAGATGGAGGTAGAATTTCTATTGCTTCATTAGCTCTGGGCATAGCTGAAGGGGCGTTAGATGCTGCTATTCAATACGCTAAAGAAAGATATCAGTTTAATCAGCCAATTTCTAAGTTTCAAGGAATTTCATTTAAATTATCCGATATGGCTACAAAAATCGAGGCAGCTCGTTTACTAATCCACCGTGCGGCAGATATGAAAAATAAAGGGGTAAGCGTGAAAAAAGAATCGGCCATGGCGAAACTATATGCTTCTGAAATTGCTGTTGAGGTAGCGAATGAGGCGGTACAAATTTTTGGAGGATATGGCTATACAAAAGATTATCCTGTAGAGAAATACTATAGAGATGCCAAGCTATGTACCATAGGAGAAGGGACTTCCGAAATTCAGAAACTAGTTATTTCACGGTCTATTTTGGAATAACAAGATTAGTGTTTACATTTGCATCCCTAAAACTAAACAAGGATTGAAAGGAGGTGTATATCCATGATCGTAATTAACGTAAAAGAAAACGAATCAATTGAAAGAGCGCTTAAGCGTTTCAAGAAGAAGTTTGAAAAAACTGGTGTGCTGAAAGAATTAAGATCTAGAACACATTTTGTAAAACCTTCTGTCAAAAACAGAGAGACTAGAATTAAAGCAGCGTATAGACAAAAAATGTTTGCTGAAGAAAATTATTAATCACCTATGATTACTAATTTAATTTTATTAAGTTAGTACTACCGAAGATTACGTGTAGTACTAACTTAATGATTGAAAAATTTTTAAAATATCTAGAGTATGAGAAGCGTTATAGCAAGCATACTGTTATTTCGTATCATTCCGACTTAGACCAGTTCTCCCATTTTATTTCTCTTCATTATCCTGATCAATCACTAGTAGATGTAGACTACCGTATTCTACGATCATGGATTCTCTCATTGGTAGATGACAAAATCAAGAACACATCAATAAATCGTAAAATTGCATCATTACGTTCATTTTATAAATTTTTACTAAAAAGGGAACAGATTAGTGAAAACCCAACTTGGAAATTAAGAGTACTTAAAAAATCCAAAAAACTACCTCAATTTGTGAATGAAGATGATATGATCATTCTTTTGGATCAGACCATTTATTCTGATGGATTTACGGGTCTCCGAGACAAGCTCATCATGGAAATGCTATATGGCACAGGCATACGACTTGCCGAACTGATGAGCCTTCAAGAAAAAGACATTAATTTTCATAATCAGACAATAAAAGTAGTAGGGAAAAGAAATAAGGAAAGAATAATCCCGTTTTCTAATAACTTGGAAAATGCAATACGTAAATATCAAAAAGAGAAACCCTCAAAAAGCAATTATTTATTAACAACAGATACTGGCGAACAGCTATATCCAATGTTTGTTTATCGGGTAGTGAAAAAATATTTATCGCTAGTAAACGTAGACAAGCGTAGTCCACATGTATTACGACATACGTATGCTACACATTTATTGAACAAAGGAGCAGAACTAAATGCCGTGAAAGACTTACTTGGTCATACAAGCTTAGCAGCCACTCAGGTGTACACACACAATTCAATAGAAAAATTAAAATCAGTTTATAAGAAAGCGCATCCTAAAGCGTAGCTAAATATATTTTTAATCTAAAAAAACAGACAGTTATGAAATTACAAATGCACTCAATTCATTTCAATGCGGATACAAAATTGCTCGATTTTGTACAACGAAAGGTAAATAAATTAGAAACCTACTATGACCATATGGTTGATGGAGAAGTGTTTTTAAGATTGAATAATGAAGGAATTGATAACAAAACTGTAGAAATAAAAATAAATATGCCTGGAAATCAAATTTTTGCAAAAGTAGACGCTCATTCGTTTGAAAAAGCGACTGATCTAACTACAGAAGCACTAAGGCGGCAGATAAAAAAATATAAAGAAAAAATTCAAACGAAATATTAATTTCAATAAGCCTCTGAAAACTATCAGAGGCTTTTATTTAAAATTCATCCCCAATTCTTATCAATGAGACAACCAGTTGTGCTTAATCATTTGGAACTAATTTCACATTTTCAAATAGTTTACCAACATATAAAATCATGTATTTTCATCTAAATGTGTTAGATTTTGAACTAATTTGATGCCATTGAATAGTGTTTTTTACAGTTCTCCCTAATGGATAAATCATCCACGCAATGATTAGTATTACCATCAATTTTTTGACGGAAAATTTCTGCTTTACATACGTATTTTCAAAAGATTTAAAAAATAAGAGTCCCCAAAACGGCATAATTACAGAAATAAAACGATCTGCTTCACCATAATCTACAGTATACCCAGCAACGTTAATGACGACAACAAGATTTAAGAAAAAAAGATAAATCACACTAATTATAAAAATTAGCTGCAAAAGTGAATCTTTATTCATTTCGTTTTTAAGAAATTTAACAAACAACCAAAAGACAGCTATTAAAATAGGTACACTAAAATAGTGCGTTGGCAAAAAAGTTTTAATCAAGACGTGAGCTAATGAATTAACATTTAATACTGCATGTTGAAATAGTTCCTTCGAAAAGTCAAAATGCTCATGAGGCACTAACACCCATACATAAACATTCCATATCAATAATCCCGAGCTTACAGAAAAGAAAAATACTAAAAGTTTTAAAATTTTATGAGGCCAATTTTCTTCATTCATAAAAAGCCAAATTACTGCACCAAAAGCAATAAATAGCCCAGCATTTCTTTGCAGACACATAAAAAACCCAATGACTATGGCGTAATAAAATGACTTTCTGTTCTCCTGTGATCTTTGAAGTTCAGAAACAAAGGTTACTACTAGTAGTAAAAAAATTAATTCTGACCATAAAAAAGATGAAATTAGTAAAAAATGAACCCCTATAAGAGTAAAAACTAAATACAATATTCGAATCCAAAAATGTTGAATAGTACGTTTTGAAATATTTACTATTACTAAAGAAGAAAAGACACTAACTATTAGATTAACCCAATAGTATTGTACTCCAAAGAATTTAAAAAAAGATAGAATTACAGGAAAAAGAGGAGTCCAAAACAAATAAAAATCACCATCGTTATCAATTAAAGACAATGAGTTTGCAAAACTGGCACTTCCTGCCATATAGTGATAGGAATCTTCTGTCAAAAGCAATCCAAAACTATGAGAATACCATTGAAAAATTAATGATACTACAATAATAAGATATACTATATATTTTTTCATTCCTTACATGCTGCAACTAAAGACAACTATCTTTTTAAAGATATCATTAAATCTATTTATAGTAGGTTAATCTTTCTTTTTTTGAATCATAATAATTGTCAATGTGACACACATTTCTTTCACATGACTATAATTGCTTTAATAATCTATTAAATTTGCATCGAACAGCTCCTTAAAAAAATAGTTTGAATAATATATTAGTAAAAATTTTAGTTTGGCGACTTAAACATATCCGTGATAAAACGTTTGTGCTTATTTTATCGGGTATAATAGGGGTTGTCGCTGGTTTTGCTGCCGTTACTTTAAAAGGATCTGTTCATCTAATTCAACGTTTTTTAAGAAAAGGATTTGAAATAGAGTATGCAAATTATTTATATGTAGGATACCCTCTTATCGGAATTTTTCTAACTTATTTAGTTGCAAAATATATATTCAAAGAACAGTTAGGGCATGGAATAACTTCAATTCTATATGCTATCTCCAAAAAATCGAGTTTAGTTAGTCGCACTAAAATGGTTTCGAGAATGTTTACAAGTGCTTTGACTGTTGGGTTTGGAGGGTCAGTAGGCTTAGAGGCACCAATTGTAGTTACAGGTTCGGCAATTGGTGCAAATGTAGGCAGTTGGATGCACCTGAATTATAAAAAAAGAACCATACTAATTGGTTGTGGAGCAGCAGGGGCTATTTCAGCTATATTTAATTCACCTGTAGCAGGAGCTATTTTTGCTTTAGAAGTAATTCTCTCCGAAGTTACATTAGCTGGGTTTATTCCTGTGCTTATTGCATCGGTGAGTGCTTCACTTGTCTCTTTAAGTTTGCTAGGAGATGATGTCCTTTTTTCATTTAAGTTAAAAGATAGTTTTTCGGCCTCAGACACTATGTTTTATGTCTTGCTAGGGATTATTTCTGGTTTAGTGTCTGTATACTTTACTCGGGTTACCTATTGGGTAGAGGGAAAAATAGGTTTACTTAAAATAGGTTGGAAAAAAGTCGTTTTAGGTGGCCTTGCCCTAGGTATTATTATTTTTATATTTCCCCCTATTTATGGAGAGGGCTATGATACCATTAAGCGATTACTCGCAGGAAATGAAAGTAATGTGTTGAATAGTAGCTTATTTTTTCATGAAATAGAAAACACTACCTTCTTGCTTATTTTTTTAGTTAGTGTAATACTCATAAAACCAATTGCGTCCGCTATTACAATAGGTTCTGGAGGAAGTGGAGGTATATTTGCTCCTTCATTATTCATTGGAGGAGTAGTGGGATTTGTTTTTGCTACTGGAATTAATTTATTTTTAGGTTATAACATTAGTGTGAGCAACTTTACTTTAGTAGGAATGAGTGGGGTAATGAGTGGAGTGCTTCACGCACCGTTAACTGCGATGTTTCTTATTGCCGAAATCACTAGTGGATATGAACTCTTTATTCCGTTAATGCTTGTCGCTGCTATCGCTTATACAACTACTACATTTTTCGAAAAACACTCACTCTATACTAAACATTTAATAGAGCGAGGCGATTTGATTAAATACGACAAAGACAGGCAGGTACTTAGCTTAATTGATATCAAAAAAATAATTGAGAAAGACCTTTTAACAATACAACCAGAAGCAACATTAGAGGAATTAACAGAATTGGTGAAAATTTCTAAACGAAATATTTTTCCTGTTGTAAATGAAGATGAAGAGCTTAAAGGTATTGTAACACTAGACGATATTCGTGATGTGATGTTCGATACAGAAAAACGAAATATTATGTTGGTGAAATCTATTATGCGTACTCCACCAGCTGAAGTGGCTCCTCATGAAAACATGCAATCCGTTATGAGTAAATTTGAAGTTACTTCCGCTTGGAATCTTCCTGTAATTGAAAATGGAAAGTACATTGGCTTTTTATCAAAATCACGTATTTTCAACACCTATCGCACTAAACTAAAAAGACAAAATAAAGAATAGAGTAATAATTATTTTTGCAAAAAAAAGCAAAAACCTTACTTATATACCTCTACATAAATAATTGAGGTTATAAAACTAGTTCGGTTTCAGCTAATTATATAATAAGCTTCTTAACAGCTCTTATAATAGTTGTCCACAAAGTATTAAATTCAATTTATCACTATATTTATTTGATAATCAGGTATTTATAACAAACACAATTAATAGTGTGGAAAACTTTTTCGAATTGTGGAAAACTATTTAGTTAAATATTTGGAGTGAATTTATTTGTAAATTGATAGAATGTATTTGTTGTGTTTTTTAAAAAACATACATGACACAACCTATCTGTCAATATTTAACAAAAACATTTTGAGTAACTAATAAAAATTGGACTTTTAAAAATACTTAATCATCAAATCTAAAATCTTCTTTTTAAAATGGGTAAAAGGGGGGTACAAAAATTTAGATGCGCTAATAGGCGACCATTGTTTTAATACCGATTTCTCATTTGTAAAAGACATAAACCCATGGTAGCCGTGAGCTTTTCCAATACCACTATGATTTATTCCTCCAAAGGGTAAGTTTTGATGTGAAAAATGTACCATTGTTTCATTTATAGAGAAGGTCCCTGAAGAAGTGTTCAAAAGAATTTTTTCTTGATTTTTTTTGCATTTCGAAAACACATATAGTGCCAATGCTTTTGGACGCTCATTTATAAAATCAACTACCTCATCAAGATGCTTGTATTCAATTATGGGAAGAATAGGGCCAAAAATTTCTTCCTTCATTATTTCCATATCAGCCGTTACTTGAGTTAAAATGGTAGGCGAAATAAAACGGGTTCTTTTATCATTTTCTCCAGAACATATAACTTTTGCTCCCTTTTGAATAGCATCATCTGTAAGTTTTTGAACTCTAACAAAATGATTCTCATTTACAATTCGACCAAAAGAAAGTGCATGTTTGTATTGATCACATCCTTTCCCATACATTTTGTTTATTTGCTTTTTTAGCTCATTAACAAGTTGATGTTTCACTTTTTCATGGACAAGTATGTAGTCGGGCGCAATACACGATTGTCCTGTATTAATAAGCTTTCCCCAAGCTATTCTTTCTGCTGATTTTTTTATGTTTGCTGTTTCGTCAACAATGGTAGGTGATTTTCCTCCCAACTCTAGCGTTACTGTTGCTAAATTTTCAGCGGCAGCTTTCATTACAATTTTTCCTACCGCTGTGCTTCCAGTAAAAAATATATGATCAAAAGGAAGAGATAATAAAAATTTCGAAGTAGTTAATCCTCCCTCAAACAAACAAATTTCATTTTTTTCAAACAATTCTGACACCATTTTTTTCATTAATGCTGAAGTTTTAGGTGTTATTTCAGAGGGTTTTAATATGGCAGTATTTCCAGCCGCAATTGCCGAAATAAGTGGATTCATAAGTAGCATAAATGGGTAATTCCAAGGTGCAATAATCAAACACACGCCCTTAGGTTCATGTTTAATAGTAGCCGAAGATCCAAATAAAAACAGAGGCGTATCTATCTTTTTGTCAGAAGTCCATCTTTTTAAATTCTTTTTTACATGTCTAATTTCTGATACAACAGGGAATATTTCAGAAAACCCCGACTCTTCAATAGGTTTTCGGTAATCATCAAATATTGCGTCTTGAATGGCATTCCGATTATTCAAAATCCATTTTTCAAGGTTGTTTAGCAAACTAATTCGATCGCGTAAAGGGGCTGAGCGCAATTGAATTGCTCTTTTTTTTTGAAGTTCAAAAACTTGAGAAATTTCGTTTTCTAACGAATGATCAATGGATACCACTACTGCCATGAATATAAATAGAATTGATAATGTGGCAAGATAGACCAACTATTGAAATACTGCCAACTTTGAGTGTATTTATATCTTCTATTCCCTTGTTAAAATTGAGTGACTCTCAATTCCACTCTTCGGTTTAGCCTTCTAGATTCAGGATCATTAGATCGCATTACGGGTTTACTTCCTCCATATGCTACTGTTTTTATCCTTTTTTTATCTATTCCTTTTTTTACAAAGTACTCTTTCGTAACGTTTACTCTATTTTCGGATAGCTCCATGTTCAATTCTTTATCCCCTCTATAGTCTGTATGTCCTTCTAGTTGAATAAGCATAGTAGGATTTTCTTTCATTAACTTTACATATTCATCTAATTCAGGGTAGGCAGTTGAAGGGATATTAAATTTTGACCGAGCAAAAATTAAAGATTCTAACCTAACTGCCTTCCCTACTAAAGTAGGTGCTAGAAAAATAGTATCATTAATTACTCCATTTACCACCATTTCAGGCGAAAAAGTTTTAGTAGCTGATATATACCCTTCTGCTTTTACTGAGACAGAATATGAAACTCCCTCCTCCATTTTAAATCCAAATGAAGTGTTATTAAATACGCCCACTTTATTCCCGTAGGGGAGACTTTCGTAATAAATTCGTGCTTTTACTGAAGCTTTGCTCTCAGCATCGACAACCTGACCCAACACTTCAACTAAATTTTGTGTGTCCTGAGCTTGAATATCTACAATAAGCCCTACTACTAAAATTAGATTTAAAAGAACTCGCTTATTCATACTATCTTTCTTTTTAATTAGTGTGGCAAGTATCAAGCCAATTATTCGTTTATTATTTTAAACTCAACTCTTCTATTTTTTCTTCTACCTTCACGAGTATTATTAGATTCAACAGGTTGTGTCTCTCCAAAAAACTTAACTTCAATACGGCTATTCTCTACTCCTTGTTCAATAAGGTAATTTGCTACTGCTTTTGCCCTTCTTTCGGATAAATACAAATTATATTCATCTGGCCCAGTGTTATCGGTATGTCCATCTACCTCAATAGTCATTGAAACTCTACTTGATAAGGTTTTTACCAATCGGCTTAATTCAGGAAATGACTCCTCCTTTAACGTGGCTTTATCGAAGTCAAAAAATACATTATTAAGTGTGATAATAGCGTTTTTTTCTATAGGCACAAGGGCCAAATCTTGCTCTAAAGGTTTTTCGTCATCATTTACAGCAGTCAAAGAAAAGTCTTCATGATCTATTGAGCTATTTTTTGAACCATCCCAATTAGTAAGGTCAATATTTTGGTTTTCGGAAATGTACCCATTGGCCTCGGCCCTAATGCCATACTGTTCTCCTGCTGGCAACAATAATTCATAATTACCAGTAATTGGATCAGACTGAGTGATACCAATTTCTTTACCGTCTGATAAGCGTTCATATATTATTTTGGCAGAAATAGGGTTTCCTGTTTTTGCATCTAATAATTGTCCTTTTACTGAGACAATAAGTTCTGGCATTACATATAGTGGTAGGTCTACTGAATAAATGTCAAGATCATCATCACTTACCCCACGAGAATAATATGCTTTATCACTTTTTACTGGAATGTAAAAAAACAAATCTTCGAATTGGGAATTTATTGTTTCTCCCATATTCCTAGGCTCAGACCAATTTGTCCAAGTGTCGTCTAATCGTTTGACAGCAAACACATCACTACCTCCAAAGCCGCTATACCCATTAGAAGAGAAGTATAATGTCTCATCGTCAGCCGCCATAAAAGGGCTTACCTCATCTCCTACAGTATTTACTTTACTACCAATATTAAGAGGTTCTGTCCAGGTACTATCTTCTTCCAAAAAACTCACATACATATCAAGACCACCATGAGTATCTTCACGCATTACCGACATTAATAACACTTTTCTATTGTTATTTAGGTAGAAATAAGACTTATCCGAATAATTA
>JAOULS010000089.1 GCA_029881895.1 Cyclobacteriaceae bacterium
GGAACTTGGTTGAGATAAACAACAAACTATGTTTTTATACGGAATGTTGTAAACTGTAATTATTTAAGTTCAAACCGACATAATATTGAATATTCTAATTTGATTTTTTCAAAATCTACCTCTAGGTCTGATGACCTTGATTTATAGAGGCTCGATACCCCACGAATTCTAATATTATTTGCTGCACCTGACGCATAGCCAATTACATTATCCAACTCCATAATATATATCGCTCGACCAATCTCTTGATCTATCGACTGTATTAATAATTCTGCTTTATCTCTAGCGGCTTTTATAGCATTTACTTTTGTTTCTTTCCGATATTCTTCAATTCTACTATTATCTAATTTTTCAATCGAAATATTAGAAACACCTATCTTCTCCAATTCCAAAAATATGCGGCTTGCCATTTTTCCATCCCTAACTAATATTTGATATTCTTTCGTTAAAAATATATCACTTTTACTAAGAAAATAAAATTTAAAATTACTAGAAATATCTTTTATTACGAGGTCTTTTGAAAGATCAACTCCAATTTCTTCCAGTTTTTTAAACATCTGATTCTCTCTATCAGTAATTGTTAATTTATTTTTGTCGTCTTTTTCACTAAGCTGGATTTGTATGTATATTTTATCGGGTGTAATTTCCATTTCTGCTTTCCCTGTAACTTCAATGTAATTTAGATCAATGAAGTTCTTACTTCCATTTTGTCCATAAATATTAAAAGAAGATAGAATTAAGAAAATGATTGATATTTTTCTCATATGTCGTTAATGGTTTATTTATTACGCATCTATTTCGGTTAATAAGAGAAATAAATATAAACAAAAAATACTACTACTATTGTGTTAATCTTAAAATGCAATCAAGGGCATAGTGGGAGAAAATTTGGTTTAGTTATTCGACTAGCCCATTGATCTTCAGAAGTAAGGTCACAAAAAAGCCCTTAGATTGCTCTAAGGGCTTTAATTATGCAGAGGAGGAGGGATTCGAACCCCCGGTACCTCGCGGTACAACAGTTTTCAAGACTGCCGCATTCGACCACTCTGCCACTCCTCTGTATTTCTTCAACTACTTTTCGCTGAATTGGAATGCAAATGTAGAAGTTTTTTTTTTATTACAATAGCCTAATAATCTTTTTTCATAATTATTCTTCATCCATGCTTCTATGTGCCTGATGAATACTCGCATTTACTTCGTACCCTACTAACAATACTGTAGACAACAAGTATTGCCATACCATTAAACCCAACAATGCTCCTATCGAACCATAAAGCTTGTTGTAGGTGCCAAAATTGGCGATGTAGTATGAAAAACCATACGAAATAAACAAACAAAGTAGTGTAGATAAGAAGGATCCTATTGAGAAAAAACGCCAATTGTAATGTACCGCAGGGCCAAAATAATAAATAGCGGATATTGCAATAAAGAACACAATAAATAATACGACAAACCTGAGGATTACAATTAAGTAGAATTCTATTCCAGAGGTGTTCACCAATTGAAATTCATGAATAAAGTCGAGGGCAAATTGACCCATTACCAACAATATAATAGCTAAAAAAAGCACAAATGCCAACATGATGGTCAGTAAAGTAGCAATAAATCTGGTTTTAAAATAGCTACGCTTGTCGAGGGTGGCATAGCAACTATTAAAGGCGTTAATAAGCGACATCATACCGTTGGTTGCGAGAAAAAGAGATAAAAGTGCTCCAAAAGTTAATAACCCTCCTCTGGCGTTGCCAATAATATCCTCTATTGTAGATGCAACAACTGTAAACATGCTTTCGGGCATAATTCCTTGGAAAAACGCCATAATGCTTTCTTGATTTACTTCTGGAATAAAATTACTGATATAGGCAGTTAGTGTAAATAAGAAAATGATAGCGGGGAAAATAGATACCGTAAAACTAAAGGCAACTCCATTGGCTCGTTCTAATATTTCATCGCTTAATACCTTCTTAGTGAAGATGTGTAGTACACTATATAAGGAAAACTCGCCCTTATAAAATCTTATACTTTTCAACAGGTTAATACTGTTAGAGTATAGCAATGAATTTGTGATATATGATAGAATCTTGTTACTCATCAAAATAACGGCTTAACAATGTTTCCATTTGCGTTGGTATTTTACAAGGTTTTCTAGTGTTTTTATCAATAAACACCAATATAGTTCTTCCTTCATTAATTAACTCATTTTTTTCGTTAAAGATGTCACAATAAAAAGTAATTCGAACTTTTGGTTTTTCCCGAATACTTACTTTAATAGTAAGTAGCTCATCGTATTTTGCTGGCCCTAAGTATTTTGAGTGATTTTCTAAAACAGGCATCATAAACCCTTCCTCTTCTAACGCTCGATACGACAATCCTAAAGCACGTATGCATTCAACACGCGCTACTTCATAGTATGAGGCATAGTTGCCATAGTAGACCACTCCCATTTGATCGGTTTCGCCATAGCGAACACGTACTTGGGTTTCTGCATTAAACATGTTACTCTCTATTTAGTTTTGCCTTTCTCATCTCTATCGAAAGTGCCTTTTGATATTTTGTAGCATTTATATTATGTGCCTTTAGTGTGCTTGCAAAATTATGGTATCCTGAAAAATCTTCTTTGGCACACATGTAAATATAATTGTGTTTTTTATAATTTAACACTGCATCAATAGAGCGGATAAAGGGCATGTTAATTGGCCCAGGAGGAAGTCCTCGATATTTGTACGTGTTATAAGGAGAATCTATTTCTTTATGAATATTTAATACGCGCTTTATCGAAAAATCGCCCGAAGCAAACACTAATGTGGGATCTGCCTGCAAGGCAATCCCTCTTTTAAGACGATTGATATACAACCCTGCAATGATGAAACCTTCATCGGTTTTTACACTCTCGGCCTGTACAATTGACGCTAATATGGACACTTCCATTGGCGTCATGCCTAATGCCTTCGCTTTGCTAAGCCGATCACTATTCCAAAACGAATTATATTCTTGGTGCATTCTTTCAACTAGTGCCTTAGCCGAAATGGTATAATACACCTGATAGGTGTTCGGAATAAACATAGCGATCACATTTTGATCTGTAAAACCATCTTTATTTTCTTTTACAAATGTGGCTAAAGCTGAATCAAAATCATCGACCGTAATGCCCGTATTTAATGTGATTTTCTTTCCAATATCGTCTTTTAGGCGAATATTGTTAAACGTAATATTTACAGGCAGCTGATTCCCCGAACGCAGTAAGCGAATGGCCTCAAGGTTCGTCATGTTTTGCTTTAAAAGGTATTTTCCTGGTACTATTTTTTTATCATAGTCCATTAATTTGGCCATAAAGCTAAATGCCACAATATTATGTGTGATTTCTTCTTTGTTAAAAAGTGACTGTAGTTCTCTAAAAGTAGTGGAAGGGGCAATGATAACTTCCCTATCGGGCTTATCAACTAATATATTGGGTGCTTTAATCAACTGATACCCATAAAATGTAAAGGAGGAAATTAATATCCCGAAAATGAGTAATACTATTATAGACAGATATTTTCTTATCATTGCATATTTAAATGATTCGTAGGGCAAAAATAGCAATTAGTTTTATACATGCTTAAATTGCTGACAAAATTTCAATAATGGCTGCCGAACTGATAAAACTTTACCCTGACAATCCAGATATCAGAAAGATCAATAGAATCGTAGAAGTTCTTCGAAATGGAGGAGTGATTATCTACCCTACTGATACTATTTATGGTATCGGGTGTGACTTGTTTAATAGAAAGGCAGTAGATAAGCTTTGTAGAATTAAAGGGGTAAAACCCAAAAATTTAAATCTTTCATTTATCTGTCATGATATGAGTGATATCTCGCAATATGTGAAAAATCTAGACACTCCTACATTTAAAGTGTTGAAAAGAGCGCTTCCTGGCCCTTTTACTTTTATTTTAGAATCGACAAATAAAGTGCCCAAAATCTTGGATGTAAACAAAAAAACCGTTGGTATTCGTATACCGAACAATAACATTCCTCGAATGATCGTAGAGTATTTAGGAAACCCCATTGTAACTACCTCTATTAAGGATGAAGACGAAATTATTGAATATACTACCGACCCTGAACAAATTTTTGATGAATACAAAAACCAAGTAGACCTTGTAATTGATGGTGGTTTTGGTGGAAATATTCCGTCAACAGTGATCAATTTTTGTGAATCAACACCCGAAGTCATTCGTGAGGGACTGGGAAACATAGACGATATTTTATAAACATGTCTGACGTATTAATCGACTTACATTATTTGCCCTCATTAGCCTATTTTTGTTGCTTTTATCGTGCCGAAAATGTTATAATTGAGGCAAACGAAAACTATGTGAAGCAATCATTTCGAAACAGGACTCGGATCCTTACCGCTAATGGTGTGTGTTCACTTTCAGTTCCTGTAGTTGGAGGAAACAAAAAAACCAATATTCAAGAAATTAAGATTGACGATCGTCAGAAATGGATTAACACCCATTGGCGAACGATTCAATCTGCCTATGGCAAAGCCCCTTATTTTGAGTATTATGCTGATTATTTTTTACAAATTTACAATGAGCAAGAAACTTCTTTGTTTACGTTAAACAAAAAAATACTGACATTATGTCTTAAATTTTTAGAAATGGAAGATGCTCTTCAGTTTTCAGAAAAATATGTTCATGTACCAGAAAAGGGAATTATTGATCTACGATCTGCCCTTCATCCTAAAAATAAAAGTGGTGCAAGTAAATTTTATCAACCTAAACCTTACATACAGTTGTTTGGCAACGAATTTGTTCCTAATATGAGTATTGTCGATTTACTTTTTTGTGAAGGCCCTAATGCCCGAAACATAATCATACAATCAACAAAGGTTTCTTAAACTTTATAATAATAACCTCGTTTGAAAAAAATACATCACTCGGTAGTTATTTATTAGTTTAAGTTTTACATTTATTAATACGACCGCTTTTAAGCAGGATAATTATATGGAAGCAAAATTTTCAAACAGAGTAAAGGAAGTCATTTCCTTAAGTAGAGAAGAAGCCTTAAGGCTTGGTCACGATTATATTGGTACTGAACATTTATTGTTAGGAATTATTCGTGAAGGAGAAGGAGTAGCCGTGAGTCTAATGAAAAAATTAGGGCTCTCTCTTGAAGAACTACGAGAAACTATCGAGAACGCCTCAAAAGGTACCGCAAATCACAATGTAAAAAACTTAGCGAATATTCCATTGACTCGTCAATCGGAAAAAGTTTTAAAAATAACATACCTAGAAGCAAAAATATTTAAGAGCCAGCTTATTGGCACTGAGCATCTTTTACTATCAATATTAAGAGATGATGACAATATTGCCACACAAATATTAGATAAGTTTGATGTGAGCTATGATGTGGTGAAGGAATTATTAGAATATCAAACAGAAAATCCTATTGCATCATCCGACACCGATGAGCCTGATGATGACGGTTCGAAAATGTTTGGGGCACCATCGGGAGGAGGAGCTGGAAAAGAAAAACCATCGAAAGGCGGTGAAAAATCGAGAACTCCTGTTTTGGATAATTTTGGTCGCGACCTTACAAAGCTTGCCGAGGAAAACAAAATGGACCCAATTGTAGGACGCGAAAAAGAAATTGAAAGGGTTGCTCAAATTTTGTCGAGGAGAAAGAAAAACAACCCTATTCTTATTGGTGAGCCGGGTGTTGGTAAAACGGCAATTGCCGAAGGACTAGCCTTGCGAATTATACAGAAAAAAGTATCTAGAGTTCTCTTCGGGAAAAGAGTAGTCACTCTCGACTTGGCGTCTTTAGTTGCAGGAACAAAATACAGAGGTCAGTTCGAAGAACGAATGAAAGCGGTGATGAATGAAATAGAAAAATCACCAGAGGTTATTCTGTTTATTGATGAGCTACACACAATCGTAGGTGCAGGAGGTGCTTCGGGTTCTTTGGATGCTTCCAATATGTTTAAACCCGCTTTGGCAAGAGGAGAGATTCAATGTGTAGGAGCTACAACATTAGACGAATACCGTCAATACATAGAAAAAGATGGTGCTTTGGCTAGGCGTTTTCAAATGGTATTGGTCGATGCCACTACCCCAGAGGAAACCATCGAGATATTAGAAAATATAAAAGAAAAATATGAAGATCATCACCATGTAAACTATACACCCGAAGCGATTGAAGCTTGCGTGAAGTTATCGGATAGATACATTAGTGATCGACATTTACCCGACAAGGCGATTGATGTATTAGATGAAGCAGGAGCGAGAGTACACATTAAAAATATTCATGTACCTGACAACATTATTTCTCTTGAAGAAGCGATAGAAAATATAAAGGCTGAAAAAAATCGTGTGGTAAAATCTCAAAAATATGAAGAGGCAGCACAATTGCGAGATAAGGAAAAGAGACTTATTCAAGAGCTAAATATAGAGAAGGAAAAATGGGAGAAAGAGGCCAGTAGCCATCGCTATAAAGTTACAGAAGATCACATCGCAGATGTAATCGGTATGATAACAGGAATCCCAACAAAAAGAATTGCCCAAAAGGAAAGCAATAAGCTACTTGGAATGGGTGAGGAATTAAGCAGCAAAGTAATTGGACAGGATGAAGCCATAACAAAGCTTACCAAGGCCATACAGCGTACTCGTGTTGGACTTAAAGATCCTCAAAAGCCCATCGGTTCTTTTATATTTTTAGGTCCTACGGGGGTCGGTAAAACAGAATTAGCAAAAGTACTTTCTACGTATTTATTTGATAAGGAAAACAGCCTTATCCGTATTGACATGAGTGAGTACATGGAGAAATTTTCTGTTTCTAGACTTGTAGGAGCACCTCCCGGATATGTGGGCTACGAAGAAGGAGGTCAACTTACTGAGAAGGTAAGAAGAAAACCTTATAGTGTAGTGTTGCTCGATGAAATAGAGAAAGCACACCCCGATGTGTTTAATATCCTTCTGCAAGTACTCGATGATGGTATATTGACTGATGGGTTGGGCAGAAAAGTTGATTTTAGAAACACCATTATTATAATGACCTCGAATATTGGGGTGCGTGATTTAAAAGACTTTGGTGCAGGTATCGGTTTTGCTACAAAAGCGAATCAGGATAATGATAGCGAAGTGATGAAATCTACCATTCAAAATGCACTTAAAAAAGTGTTTAGTCCTGAGTTCCTAAACCGATTGGATGATGTAATTGTATTTAACTCTCTAGGAAGAAAACATATCCATAAAATTATTGATATCACTCTTTCAAAATTATTTGTGCGTATTAAAGGGTTAGGATATAGTGTAGAATTAAGCGCAAAAGCAAAAGACTTTTTGTCAGAAAAAGGGTATGACCCTCAATATGGAGCAAGGCCTCTAAATAGAGCCATTCAGAAATACTTAGAAGATTTGGTCGCAGAAGAAATTCTGAAAGGTGAAATACAAGAAGGAGAAGTGTTATTGGCTGATCATGACGGGAAAAGCGAAGTACTTTCTATCGCAATAAAAGGAAAGAAAAAACCTAAAGAGGAAACGAAGAAAAAATAAGATAACTCATTCCGTAGCAAGGTGGTGTAAGTTGTCCGCCTACTACGGAATGAATTTAATTATTGTCTTTAGCAAACCACTCGGCATAACTTGTTTTGGTTTCTTCCAATTTAAGACTGTGTAGCTTGATGCCAGAAGGAAGGTTTTGCATAATAATAGAAGCGAAATCAATCACCATGTTTTCACATGTAGGGTTATACGGTTTTAAAACCAGTAGCTGATGAAGACTTTTTGCACTACTTAGAAATTCTGATTTTTCGTAGAGCATAAGCGAGTGATCGATGGGGGTAATAATTTCTCGATTAACAATGGTTTTCAAATCAGTAAAGTCGATTACCATGCCATTTTTAGGATCACCTTCATTTTCGATCGGCTGCCCTTGGATACAAACGTATAAAACATACGAATGTCCATGTATATTTCGGCACTTTCCATCGTGACACGCTAGTGCATGTGCCATCTCAAAGTTGAATTTTTTTGTTACTCGTACTATACTCATCGAATGTATTTCTTAATAATGACCGCTATACTTTCTGATAAACCATTCTGTAGAAATTAAAAGCAAGATAAGAACAAAAACCCATTTCAAATTAATGAAAGGTTGAAATGATTCCTCGCTATGAATAATTTCTGGAGAATTATTGCTTGTAATATCGTTCGAAAGGGCGGTCATCGTGCTGGTGGTGTAAAATTTCCCACCCGAAGTCTCCGCTAACTGTTTAAGAAGGTCAAAATCAGCCGTAAGATTGATTGTCTCTTTATTTTTTTGATTAACCATAAACTCTCCCGATACTTTTTCTTTCTTACCATCAAGTGTAGTAGTCGCAGTATAGGTATAAACCCCTTCTGGTAATCCCGAAACACTATACCTACTGTTCCCAACACTCGTTATGTAGTTATAGTTCGTTATTATTCCTTGTTCGTTTGCAATGGCGATGTCTATGCTTTTATCATAAATAGGTTCATACAACTGGTTATAAACCTCGGTTTCAAAAAGAACATGATCAGACGTAGTGACTTCTCTTTTTACTGCATAGAATTTGAATTTTCGCTTGTCTTGTCGGGTACTTAAAAACTGCACCATTTTAAGTACCAACTCATTAAAGGCAGTATGCCTTTCGTACTTAGCATATTCGTACAAACGCCATTTCCAGATACCGTCTGCAAGCATCAGAGCACTTTTTCTATTGTCGATTTCTGATAGTAGCAATAGGGGATTTCTGGTAGTTACTGCTCCCAGTTTCTGATACAAAAACACCTGTGAATTCGAGCTTACCTTGCTAAAAGGCACTTCGATAGGAGGTACATCACTCAATAGGTTCTTTAAATCATCCGAAATGGAAAATGAGGTAAACCCTGCGTTAAAACTAGAAGTGATGTAATCAGATTCTTTTCCTAAAAGTGCTACTTGAGCGTAGGCTATTTTTTTGTTCAATGCATTATAATCACTTGCTAGAGATGTGAAAACCCAATATGGAACATCATTGTATTTATCAAACCAAGGTGAAATGGTATTTCTTTTAGTGGGAAATTGATGATAAATAATTAAATCAAATTTTCCTTCTGGTTCTTTATGTAACCCCGGAATAAATAAGGTAAACTCATAATTACTATTCGTTTCGATGGCACTTCTAATCGCCTTTACATCGGGATGAGGAGAAGCTGCAATCATTAATATTCGTTCCTTGCCCTCTATCACATCTACATACGCCTGAGCGGTATTGTTAAGCGTGTTAAACTCATTGGGCTTGTTCGAAATAGACACGCGGTAGCGTTGTAAACCTTTCGACTCTGCTTTTACTATAAATTTTACGGTTTCAATATGTTCACTTTTAGCAGGGGAAATTCTTTTCTGATCGATTAGTTGACCATTGTTATACACCGACACGAGTACTGCTTCATTCTCAAACCCCCTCGTTTCAATCACTGCATCAAGGGGAAACTGATTGCCTTGATAGGAAATCTTATTATATTTTAATTCTTTTACTAATAAGTCCTTTTTAGGTAGTGTATCGCCAACCCCTATGGTGTTTACCCTAAAGTTGTACTGCCTATAGCTTGGTGAAATCCCACTATTGTAAATACCGTCAGAAAGTAATACCACATCGGTTAAATTCCTGTTTTCATAATCATTTTCAATCTGACTAAATAAGTTATTCAGGTTCGTTGACTGTTGCTGAAACACGATTTCTGAGGGAGATGTATTGCTCTTTTCAAAATCACGTACAACTACCTCATAGTTAGCATTACTAATATTATCACGTAGGGTCGTTATTTTTGTAGCAATGTCAGCCCGCTTTGTGCTATCCAAAACAGCTGAAA
>JAOULS010000090.1 GCA_029881895.1 Cyclobacteriaceae bacterium
TGGATCCTTTAATGCGGAAAACTCCTGATCTAGAGTTTGTGATGTATAAAATGTTCGAACAAGTTTCTGGTTCGAATTGACAAAACCTAAACCATTTGATATACCAAAATTTAAGAAAGATTGAAAAGAACCTAATCCATAATTATACCTAATGAGATTATTGATTTTAAAGTATGCCATCCCAATTTCAGTATAGCTAATTTGATAATGAGTGTCAACACTTTCATAATATTCTCCTTTTAAATTGTATGATGTAAAAAGCAACTCATTATATAGTGACCATTTCTCAAGTCTTCTTGGAAATATAGTTTCTACAAAAACACCCCCTGTAGGACTAGTAGAGGCGTTGAATTTTGCTTCCGACAGCGCAAAATATGTACTACTTTTGTAAGAAGTAAAGGAAATTGTTGCAATGGAGGTGCCTAAAGTTAGACCAAAAACAGACTTTAGTCCACCTTTGGGTTGTATAAATTCAGCTTGTTTTTCATTGCATTGATAATATGTGTCAAAAAGACTGATCAGAGATTTATATGTGTAATTGGTTTCTGATAAATAAAGATACATACTGCTACAATCGCTCAAATAGTTTCCAATTTGTCCTACAAAATTGTTATTCTCCTTAATAAGCCTTCTATCATATAGAACTTTAATATACCTTTTGTACTCGAGCAGCGTATAGTCCCCGTCTTTTATATAAAAGTGATTTCTTGCCTTCTCGGTTCTATGGTAATACAAACTTTTGGAGCCTAAAAATAGGGCTTGAAGAAATACTGTGTCGGTGGTGGTTATAATTTTCTTTTCCTCTGTGAGAGCGTCTAAATCATCGGGGTTTTGATAAACATCAACCACAGCACGGATATACTTTTCATTTTCCACTGAAAATGAAAAGATATCATCGAGTTGATATTTAGTTGCTTTATCGCCCAACTTAAACTCAATAGCATGAGGGCTGTTTTTCCATTTTCTGAAATTAATTTCCCCATAAATTGTATCCAAATTATTGTTTACAACGTAGCCAAATTGGTAGTTTTTCTGACTAAATGAAATGCCAAACACAAAAATAAGGACTGATGTTAAGAGTTTGTTCATGTGATATCCAATAGCTTTACTACAGTGTCCATTTTGTGATTAAAACCCATCATCGTCATCATCCTCTTCTTCGGTGGCTTCTTCTTCTGTATCTCCAAAGCCATCATCGCTTTCTTCTTGCTCTTCTTCTATCGCTGAGCCTAAATCATACGGCTCGTCAATACCGTAGTAGTTGTTTCTAAAACGATTTATAAAATCAAGCGTTTCGACTAGGTCTCCCGGATAAAAAACCAATTCTCCAGGTTTCGCTTTTGATGCGTTTGATTTTGAAGAAATGATTTTATTGAATGACTCATTGGAAGAAAAACACAATAATCTACCTCCTTCATATCCAAAATAGTACCAAGAATCAGCAGATGCTTTGATGAAAACATTCACAATAGGCACTCCTGCTTCATCTTTTTTGATTTCAATGAATCCATCAAATGCAGCATTGATGTCATAATTATTAATATTAGACATTCCTAATTTACCTTCATTATAAAAGGCATTAAACTCTTGTGACCATTTTAGGTTTACATCTGAAAAAGAAAGCGGTTTTGTGACTTCTTTGGCAAAGCCTGCTAATGACACATATTCCTGTTGAGTGGCTTTCTCATACGCTTTTGTAGGTTCATCACCAATGAGGTCTCCTAATTTGTACAGTAAATCGGTTGGATCTCCCAAACCCTCAGCTGCCCCTAAATTCTCTACAATATCAATAAAATCGATGGCCATTTGTTGGAACGCTTGCTGAGCGATACCAAAGTCAAAAACTAAAAAAGAATTGATAGCATACTCATTGGTTTTCACATTCCCTAAACCTATCCCAGACGCAACAATGGATGCTCCATTTTTAGGTTCGAAAAAATAAAGAGGCCCTTCGAAACGAATATCACTCGTGGCTTCATTAAAAGCATATACTTTTCCTTGATAAGCTTCTCCTGCCGCTTTTTCTGGTTCTTCAATGATAAACTCATTACTCTCTACACTAAAAAAAAGATTTCCTGCTGGAGTAAAAAAGTCATCATCACCAACTCCTTTTTTATCTTCTAAAAAATTACTATACAGGCTATTATCCATCGAAGAAAAGTGAACCCCCGCTTCGAGCCTTCTTCCGTCTTGAGTAGTTTCACCTTCATAAGGAATAGACACTTCCTGCTGATCGGCAGAGCTTTCATAGTTTATCCAAGTATCATACGTGTCAGAATTTTTAAAATCTAGTTTTACATAACCATCCAATTCTAGTGCAGGTTTATGCGCATAAAGCACCATCCCTCCTTTAAAAAAGAACCCCGGAGATACTAACACATTGTCTTCTTCAATTACAGACCCCGTGGCAACCGAATGCTTGGTGGTTTGAGGTTCTTTGTTTCCAAACAAACCAGTACTCGCAGTACTATCTACAACATCTTCCAAATGGAAATCATGCATATCAATTTCATACGTTTCATTAAGTGCGTTTACATACAAATAAGTGGCATGTCCTGAAAATTCATTTCTAGATATTACATCAATTACTCCATTTTTTAATTGATGATACCCGTTTAATGTATCTAAAATAATAGTAGTGTTATGAAGCGTACCAATTTTAGAGTTTTCTAGAATAAGAACTTCATTATTTTCAGGGGTGATTTTTGCGTCTGCAACGATGATATAAGGGATACCCGTAACCTTCAGTTCTTGCGTATTAATGTCATACTCTGCTTCTGTGGCATTAAACCTAAGAGAATCTAACTCTTTACGAGTAGTGTAAAAATAGGAGTTTTCTATGGCTACATTTTCAGGTTTTGTCATTCTAATTTTTTGCTCATTTAAATCCCATCGGGCATTCGTAATCGATGTTTTAAATTGAGCATAAGGAAACGATATCGCAGCTTCCCCTTCCACCTCAGGGCTGATATCTGCATAGTTTTCAGCTAAATTAAACCGTAATCGTACGTTGTCTCCAAATAGTGCTGGCTTTTCTGGATTTTCGGTTATTATCCCGAACTCAGCATTACGAGCCGAAAAACGATCTCCTTGAAAGGAATAATTTTCAGAGTTCACCTCCGAGCCTCTCGTAAGCATTTTACCTGTGCCATATACCCCATTATTCGATATTATAGCCTGTCCGTCTAGAGATGCTGTTTGATCGTAAAACTGAAATGGATCACTATTATTCCAGATATACATACTGTCTTGTTTGGGACGCCATTTCATAGAGTAATCTTGTAAAGTAGCTTGAGGGAAATTAACACCATTATGCACTTCTTGTCTGATTTCAGCAAAGCTCCCCGATGCCGTGACCGAATCAGGATAAAAAATAAAATCATCTGACTCGACAGTCGTGGAAAGGAAATCTATTTTTCCATTAGATCGTAATCCTTTTTTACTGAGTCTAATGTCACCATGTAATCTACCATGTCCTTCAAAAAGTTGATATCCTGTAGAGGGCACTTCGTGGTAAAAACCCAAGGAATGATCGTCTCTTACCTGTAGTTCTTCGTCAAAAACGGGAAACATTCCACTAGACACAAATGACCCTTTAAAATTAATTGCAGAAGGATCGCTATCATTCAAACTATCTATTTTAAATGGAGGCAAATCAAAATAAATAGAATTCCCGTATACACCATTAAACACTTCTTTGCGATTAAATCGCACTAATGCCCCAGTCCCTGCATTAAAGTTAGGATAGTTTGGTAATTTTTTTCTACTTGATTTATTGTCTGGACGGTTAATGTATAACACCCCCGAACTACCGCTAAGGTCGGTAGTGACTCCTTCTTCTTTATCAATTTTATTCGATCCTTCTAATACATTGTCAATTTGTTTTTTTCTAGAGCCTCCCCCTTGACTAATAAACAACTTCACAGAGTCAATTACATTCATATGAATCAAAAAGCTATCATACATAAAGGTGTAATCGTGGCCTATGTATTGAAAATTACCAGCAATTATTTTTCCATTAAATTTAAAACTTCTATCCCCCAACAAAGTCAATTCACTACTATCGGGTTCAATATATACATCTAGGGGATTACTTAAATAAAGTTCTTTTACTCCTCGTACGAGCATTGTTTTTTCTTTTAAATTGTAAACCGCATTCGCTGCGGTGTCTATTTTAGATTGAATCACAATGTCATCATAGTCACGAGTTCCTCGATAGGAATTTACATAAAGGGCAATTTTAGGGGTAACCCATATTTCTCCTGTACGTTGATTGTATTTGATAAATTTATATTGTGCTAAATGCTTCATAGCACCCGAAACTGTAGGAATCGGTAATTTGTATTTCTTCGCCAAATCATCAACTAAAAAATATTTTCCTCTCTTTCTATAATAATTATATACAATTATGAGAGGATTAAACCTATAGTTACTCGACATGTATTTAAAATCAATGGAATCGAAATGGTCAACTGATTCAAACAAAGCATACATTTCTTTACGTGCCCCAAACGTTGAAATATTAATAATTGAATCTTTGGCTAAAGGCCATTTAATAATGCCTACTCGCATATTAACATTAAAAAAACTTTCATAAAAAGGGGTCTCACTTGCGCTTCCTTTATCTTTCAGGACGATCAACTCATCTTTAGTGCCATCGTACCTTATTCTAACAGAAGGGTGAAAAATAGAATCGCTGCCGTTGTACAACGCTGTAGTTGCATGACTTGTAATAAAGGTAGAATCTTCAAACAAATATAGTTTTGATCTTATACTGAACTTTTTTGTTCCGTCTTTTATATAATCAATGGTTGACGGCAACCCTAGTATAGAATTACTTGATATTTTACTTCCTTTTAATGAAAATCCTCCTGTAAATTTAATGTGTTCGTTGATGATATTGTTTATTTTTATATCGTTCCTATACGACAAAAACCTAGGGTAAGACACATTACTACTATCATGACGAGCACTTCTATAATTAAGTCTGCCTTCAATAGATTCATTAAGTTTCCCTTTATAGGTTAAGGTTGCTTTTTCAGCTTCAATCTCCGCTTTTTTAACATCGAAGTGATAAGAAGAAAAATCTGCATATACTGAATCGGGGCTTAAAAATGCCATTGACCAATCCATCCTCCCTCCTTCACCTCTAAACGTTTCCTTGTCAATAATAAAAGTGCCTTTCGTATCACTAATAAATACCGAGTCATACCCCGTTACAAAATTAAGGTTCACTTTCTCGAATTTTATTAAAGGTCCTTCCAATGGAGGGGGTGGATTCCCTTCCACTAGTGCGTTTACCATGCTTGTAGGATCTGCTGATGCCACTATTTCATCATTCCAACCATCATCATCCGAATTTTCAGACTCTTCCTCATTATAATACTCATCTTCTTCTTCCGCGTATTCATCATCATACTCCTCTTCCTCGTCATAGTATTCGTCCTCCTCATCATCGTAGTATCCGTCTTCCTCTTCGTACACTTCTTCTGAGTCTTCTTGATAGGATTCATCCTCTTGCGAATCGGTTTCGTCCGGAAGAAATACTTCTGTATTCGAAAGTTGAGGAGCTATAAAATCAAATGAATATGAATCTTCAAAAACATATAATTTATACCCTCTACTATGAAAAATTGCACGATACTCAAAAAAATTACTCAGAAATATAAAATGACGTAATGCGTCATTTGGGTTATAAAATTTTATAACCTCCCCCAATAGATTTAAGTAATCTGTAAGCTTTTGGTTGTCGAGTGCTTCTATTGTAATTGCATTGTTTAGAGAGGCAAAATATTCACTTACGTGCCTAGAAGGATTATAACCTTTTTCATTCATCAACTGTAGATGTGAGTGAATTTTGCTTTGAAGATCAACCCCAATGCTTCCGTCATACCACAACGTTTCGATAGCATCACCAATATCTTTGATTTTTTCCGAACGAACTCTTGAAAAGTGTTCGTTCACAAAAGTGCCCAAAGAATCAGGAATTTCAGGCACGACATAGCTTTGCCCTATCGCATTGAATGTGCAACAAAGAAATACAACTACATATATAATGCTTCCCCTCGTTATCATGGATTATATTAAGTTACAAATTCTGAAATAATTGCCAATTAACCAATTGCCTCAACTTCTATTCCATAGATAACGGGAATTTACTACAACTATGTTATTCTTTTTTCAGAAAAA
This sequence comes from Cyclobacteriaceae bacterium, assembly GCA_029881895.1. GTDB lineage: Bacteria > Bacteroidota > Bacteroidia > Cytophagales > Cyclobacteriaceae > JAOUKH01. The sequence goes on from JAOULS010000090.1 coordinate 6,190, forward strand.
TGGCAGCAGACCAATTATTTTTTGACGAATGGGATTGATAAAATAACCCATACTTTTGTGCTGCTATTTTTAAATCATCTAGGTCATGTTCATAAAACCCACTTAATATCAAGCTTCCATTGGAAAGTAGATGATTGGCATAACTTTCCATTTCGTCTAACAATACATTTTTATTAATATTTGCAATAATAATATCGAATGGTTTATCGAATTTCAATTGGCGTATTGTTCCAAGCTGTACATGACAATTATTACAGTCATTCAAATCAAAATTTTCTTGACTGTTTTCGATACACCAATCATCGATATCAAATGCTTCTACATTGTTTGCCCCACGTAAGTTTGCCATAATAGCAAGTACACCCGTGCCACAACCCGCATCCATAACATGTTTATCTGTACAATCAATAGCGGTAAGTAGATTTAATATTTGGTACGTAGTTTCATGATGTCCTGTGCCAAACGACATCTTAGGGTTGATAACAATTTCATAAGGGTAATGCTCTTCAATATCATGAAAAGTAGCTTTCACAATACATTTTTCTTCCACAACAATAGGGTCATAATTTTTTTCCCACTGTGCATTCCAATTTTGTTTTTCCACCACCCTTGTTTCCCAAGTAATGATTTGATTTTTATATTTTCCTACCACATCATCGAGGTATTCTTGACGAAATTCTCCCTCTAAAACATATGCATTAAAGCCACTTTTGGTTTCTTCAATTGTGTCGAAACCAATAGTACTAAGCTCAGCCATTAGTATTTCTAAAAACTCGGGAGTGGATGATATTTTTAACTCAATATGATTCATTATTATTTAGTTACACCCCGCAAAACTTTCATTATCAATGTAGTGAATAGAGAAATCCGCTTGATTTTTTTTAGTCGTAAAATAAATAGAGAAATCTGCAAACGACCGATCATTGGTAATATACCATAAGCCCTGATCGTCTGCAAAAAGTTCATTTTCTTGTTGGTAGATTAGTACGTCTGCAAAGGCTTCCGATTCTTCTTCAAACACCGTATAGTCTGCATACGTTTTGCTTGATTCAATATATACCGAACCATACAGTTGGCATGGCTCAGGCTGAGGAGGTGAAATAATAGAAGAAATGGTTATGATAAGCCAAATTGCAATCATTTTCATGAGAGTTAAAGATTACGTAATATTATTTTTTAAACGACCCATTTACATGGCATCCCTTTTACTCAAAATACATTTTAACACTTTACGTAGTGTTAGAATGATTTAACTATATCTACAAAATCTTTCGCTTTTAGACTTGCTCCTCCAATTAATCCTCCGTCCACGTCTTCACAAGCAAATAATTCTTTGGCATTGTCGGGCTTGCAACTCCCTCCATATAATATAGAAGTATTGTTAGCAATTTCTGTTCCATACTTTGAGGAAAGGTGTTTACGCAACACCGCATGCATTTCTTGTGCTTGTTCAGAAGAAGCGGTAACGCCTGTACCTATTGCCCAGATAGGTTCATAAGCTATTACGACTTTTTTAAAATCCTCTTCGCCTAAATGAAATAAACCTTCGGATAATTGATTACTCACATATTCAAAATGATTTCCATTTTCACGAGTTGAAAGCGTTTCACCACAGCAAAAAATAGGTGTTAATCCACTTTTTAGTAGCGCATCTACTTTCTTGGATAACTGTTCATTTGTTTCATGAAAATATTCTCTTCGCTCGCTATGTCCTATAATTGCGTATTTTACATCAATCGAATTTAACATAGAAACAGAAACTTCGCCAGTATATGCTCCTGATTCGTGTTCATTACAATTCTGAGCACTTACCTCCACGTTATTAGCTCCATCTGTAAGACCAACTACTGTTGATAGATAAGGAGCGGGTGGCGCAATAATAACTTTTACATCATCTACTCCTTCTTTATTTACCATGTCAACAATTTCTGAAGTTAGTTTTTTTCCTTCCTCAATTGTGTTATTCATTTTCCAGTTTCCAGCTACAATTTTTTGTCTCATGATGTATATATTTTTTGTGGTATAAAGATAAATAAAAAAAACCCTAAGAGAAATTACTTAGGGTTTTTGAAATCGTTAAATTTTTCGTTTAAATGACTCCTTGTGCCAACATAGCATCGGCTACTTTTTGAAAACCAGCAATATTGGCGCCTGCCTGATAATTGCCCTCCATTCCAAATTCTTTAGCCGCCTTTAAGCATGTATCATGAATATCCTTCATGATGTCTTTTAATTTTGTGTCTACTTCGTCTCTAGTCCAATATATACCACTATAGTTTTGTACCATTTCTAATCCTGAAGTGGCAACCCCACCTGCATTAGAGGCTTTACCAGGCGCATACAACACATTATTTTCCAATAAAATCGTTATAGCTGGTGAAGTAGTAGGCATATTCGCCCCTTCGGCTAATAATTTCACTCCTCCTTTTACAAGGTTATGTGCATCATTAACATCAATTTCATTTTGAGTGGCACATGGAAAAGCACAATCAGCAGGGTGTGCCCATAAAGGATTACTTTCAGCTGAACGATCAGAGGGAGTAAATACTGCTGAAGGATATTTATCTGTGTATTCAGAGATTCTTCCTCTTCGGTTGTTTTTCAAGTCCATGATGAATTCCAACTTCTCAGCATCAATCCCACTTTCATCGTAAATATATCCTGATGAATCGGAAGCCGTAACGGGCTTTCCTCCCAAAATTAATATCTTCTTCATGGCATATTGCGCTACATTCCCCGATCCAGAAACCAAACAAGTTTTACCTTGTAAAGAGTCTTTGTTTTCGGCCAACATATTTTGCGCAAAATAGACTAATCCATAGCCTGTTGCCTCAGAGCGAATTAAACTACCTCCCCATCCTATTCCTTTACCTGTTAACACTCCTGTGAATTCATTTCGCATTTTTTTATATGCTCCAAACAGGTATCCAATTTCTCTTCCTCCAACACCTATATCTCCTGCTGGCACATCAAGACGATTACCGATGTGCTTTGAAAGTTCGCCCATAAACCCTTGACAAAAGCGCATAATTTCGGCATCTGACTTTCCTTTAGGGTCAAAATCAGCTCCACCCTTACCTCCGCCCATAGGTAGTCCAGTAAGTGCATTTTTAAATATTTGTTCAAATGCTAAAAATTTAAGAATACTAGCATTTACAGATGGATGAAAGCGCAAGCCTCCTTTATAAGGTCCTATAGCACTATTCATTTGAACACGATACCCTCTGTTAACATGTACCTCCCCTTTGTCGTCTACCCAGTTTACTCTAAAGTATATTAATCTTTCTGGCTCAGTTATTCTTTCGAATATTTTAGCTTTTTGATACTTTTCGTTTTTCTCAATTACTTTTTCAACTGTTTCGTAAACTTCTTCTACTGCTTGATGAAACTCTGTCTCCCCAGGGTTTCTTAGTTTAACGTTTTTTATAATATTTGACATTCGTTTTTTTGTTGTTAACTCGTGCCGCAAAAGTAATAAAAATTACCCTAATTATTCACGCACATATTCATTATCGTTTGTGTAATAAACTTAACCCGCATTATTCATGACGGCAAAGACCCTAAAGCTTAATAATGCCTGTCTCGACCCCGAAATGCAGATTTTGAGTAATAATAGCGTTAAATTGCATCACCCAAATTTGG
>JAOULS010000091.1 GCA_029881895.1 Cyclobacteriaceae bacterium
ACTAATTAAAAAATATTATTTCGAAAATTTCTTTAAATAATCAATAATCCCAGCATTCTGACCTTTTGGTCGAACAATAAATATAGGGAAAGGCATTTCGGCATGGATTAATTTTTCCGCAAAACTCCCTATAAATAATGCTGAGGCAGCGGTTCGCCCCTTAGCTCCAGCAATAATAAAATCAGGATGGATATCTCGTGCTCTATCGATGATATCACTAATGATGTTGTCGTTTTTGTCGAGGTTAAATGTAGGTTTTATCGTTACGCCTTTTGTATCTATACGATTTATGAACGCATCATAGTCGGTTTTGGCATGTGTTTTCATTATTTCAGCAAACTCTTTATGCGTTTTGCCGCTATAATGATACCCCGTAGGCACACTATACACATGTTGGGTTAAAACTTCCACTTTATGTTCGTGAAGAGCGGCCATTTCTATTGCTCGCTGTACAGATAATTTAGCATTGTCAGAAAAATCTACAGGCAACAATATTTTGTCCATTTTTGGTGCTGTATCTTCAGGAACAATCAATAAACTACAAGCAGCTCTTCGGGCTAAACGCAAAGCCAAAACGCCTCCTTCACTTTCTGTGGTTATTTTTTTTCCTACTATAGTTAAGTCCGATTTGTTTAACCCAATGATGTCAAGGATAGTTTTCGCTTCTCTACCTTCTTTTATAGTAAAATCTATGCTAACTTTTTTTTGGGGTTTAAAATGCTTTTCAACTTCATTTTTTATAAATGCAGTACGTTCTTTAATCGCATTTTTTTTTATGTTGGGAAACTCCTTCAGCACCTCTTTGGGAATGTCAAGGTTCTTGATGGCATTAATGAAATATATTTTTTCAGCAAGTGAATTGTCAACGATGAAAGATGAGAATTTAATCAACGTTTCGTTCATGTTGGAATGGTCGAGACAAACGGATATGGTTTTGATAGGTTCCATTAAATACTTCTTTGTTTATAATTCAAAAAACAAAAATAAGGCATTGGTTTTAATTTCAGTTGTTATTCTTAAATAATTGTTGCTGAGGCGTTAAGCTAAAAGAATAAAATCGGATAGCATTTCAACTTGTTCCTTTGAATGCGTAGGGAAGTTGGCAATGCGTATATGCTCATTTTTATACTTTCCATACCCTGTACCCAATATAAACCCTTTTTCGCTTATCGGTTCAATTATTTCAGCATTATTTTCTGTTTGCGCAATAATTACGGTTTTTGATTGGTAATTTTTATCTTTCACAAAAGGAGACAGAACTTTACTTTCATTTATCGTATGATACAGTAGTGCAGCTTTGTATTCAGTTTCTCTTCTTATCATATCTATTCCTTTTAAGTTCATGTCTTCAACGACTTTACTCAGCAAATAGATGCCCAGCACATTAGGTGTGGCAGGAGTTTGATATTTCATCGCCATTTTATAGCTATTTGTAAGTCGAAAACCACCACTAATTGTTTTTCGTAATGCTTCTTTTTTTAGTGCTGCCTCTATACAGCGATCATTCACTAACCATACTCCTAATCCCGCAGGCATTCCAAAACTTTTTTGTACTGAAAAATAAACGGAATCTACCTTTGTGTAGTCGATGTCTACATAAGGAAGCGAGGATACTACATCTACTGTAATGAGTGCCTCAGGAAATTTCTCTCTAGCGGCATAAATATCTTGTAATGGTTGAGCTGCTCCAGTACTTGTTTCGTTATGCGTGAAAGAGATTAATTCAGGTTGGCTGTCTGCCTTCAACTCATCTAGGGATGCACACGAACCATCCTCAGCTTCAATTTTTTCTGGATTTACACCTAGTTGCACAGCAGTTTGATAGAATTTATTTGAAAATGCACCATTCACAAAATGTGTAGAGCTATTCATGACACAATCTTGAATTATTCTTTCCCATACTTCTGATGCAGAAGAGGTGAATATAATTTTAAAATTGTCTGGAAGATTAAGCAATGATCTTAGCCCTTTGTCGGCATGTTGATAAATGTCTTTAAACTGTTGACCTCGATGGGAGATAGAACCAATATTTTTATTTAAAGCAGATTTAAGGTGTTCTTCGACTGTAAAATATAGTTGAGATGGCCCAGGAGTAAAATAGATTTTTTGCATGCGTGTATATTTTATTATTTTCTATAGTAAATAAACCAAATTGTATTGGTATTCCATATCAATTATTCGTTAACTTTGTTCTATACCACAGGGCTTGGACTCGTTATTTAAACTTAACATTTAATAATATACCAGGTGAAGCTTTTGTTGAAACCGGGCCTCATCCGCCAACTGGTGGACCTCGTTTATTCAGGTTAACAGTGGAGGGTTGATACAGTAGAGCAGCCTAAATCTTGTCTTTTGGAGGTTTAAATTAAACCCTCAAGTCTTGTGGTTCTTCTCCCTTTTTTATCTGCCGTTTAGCTATTCAAGAAATCTTGATACTTTTTAGAACTCATTACTTTCCAAATGGCAAGTAAAACTACTATTGTTTTTACAGCAGTTGATACAATGATCAATTCAGGAGCACCCGATAAATGTAATATTTTGAACGTGGCTCCTGAAACTAGAATAAGTTCACTTATAAGGTACAGAACAACTATGTGTTTTACTTTCATCTTAGTATAAAACTCTAAATTTAATAGTATGCTCTATTTCTTTTAAAGCGTTAATCAATACTTTATCATATTCTTTATCAATATCGGTGATCACATAGCCAATATCTTCATTGGTTTTTAAGTATTGCCCCATAATATTGATACCATGTTCTGCTAAAACAATATTTATTTTAGCCATCATCCCAGGTACATTATGATGGATGTGAATTAAACGATGTGCATTTTTTAATTCAGGTAATTGAAGGTTTGGAAAGTTTACGCTATTAAAAGTACTTCCTGTATTGACGTACTCCATGATTTTATTAGGTACAAAATCACCGATATTCTCTTGTGCTTCTTTGGTACTGCCTCCTATATGTGGTGTTAGAATGGTGTTAGGTAAACCACGAAGAGGAGAAACGAATTCTTCTTTGTTGTTTTTAGGCTCATGTGGGAATACATCAATAGCCGCACCAATTACTTTTTTGTTCTCAATGTTTTCTTTTAGCGCTTCGATGTCTACCACATGTCCTCTACTAAGGTTTATAAATGTAACCCCTTGTTTCATGAGGTCAAATTCTTTTTTGCTTATTATATTTTTGTTTTCAGGTCGCCCATCTACATGTAAAGAGATGATGTCAGAAACAGATAGCAGCTCGTTCATGGAGTAGCATTTTTTAGCATTTCCTAAAGCAAGTCTTTCAATAATATCATAATAATAGACTTCAATGCCCATGGATTCGGCAAGGACAGATAATTGTGAGCCAATATTTCCGTATCCAATAATTCCTAATTTTTTGCCTCTCACCTCAAAGCTATTATTCGCAGATTTATCCCAATTACCTTTATGCATTTGAGTAATTTTGTCAGGTAAGTTGCGCATTAATATTACAATAAGACTTATTACTAACTCTACTACTGATCTGGTATTGCTAAAGGGGGCATTAAATACAGCTACTCCTTTCTTGGAGCAGGTATTTAGATCAATTTGATTCGTGCCAATACAAAAAGCACCAATGGCGATGAGTCTGTTGGCGTTTGCTAATACCTTAGAAGTAACCTGTGTTTTGGAACGAATTCCTAATATTGATACGTTTTTAATTTTCTCACATAGCTCTTCTTCACCCATAGCTGTGGTATGCAGTTCTACATTATACCCCTCGTCCCTCATTAATTTCAAGGCTTTTGGATGTACATTTTCTAGCAATAGAACATTAATTCTATTTTTCGGATAAGAGATGGTTTGGCTCAATTTATTAATATATAAAAATTCATCAAAACTAGGAGTGATATGGTCCGCATTCTCTGTTACTTCCTCCCTTTTTACATTTTCGGTAAAGGCATAAAATTTATTAGCCATTCCTGCTAATTTTATTTCATAATCATTGTAACCGTCTCCAATTACACAGATATCGCCTTCGAGACCAAGTATTTTTAATTGTTCTACTTTTCCATTGTTGGAAGAGAGCACATTTGTTTTATCAAAGCCTATAATATTGTTATTATCGTCAAAAACAAATGAATTAGCAAATACATTTTCAGGTTTCACTCCAAATTCTTCTACAATGGGTATGATAAAATCCTTGAACCCATTTGAAATGATGTAGATATGATCCGAATTTTCCTTGAAAAACACAGCATTTCGTACAAATGAGACAGAAACTTGTTTTTTTAATTCTTCAATTAACGCTTCAAGATGTGATTTATCTGCGTTAAGTAGTTTTATTCGTTTTAATAGTGATTCACGTACATCTAATTTACCTTCCATTCCTAGGTCGGTAATCTCTTTTATTTGTTGTAATGCGGCTTCTTTTTCTGGTTTTCCATTTAATGAAATTTCACAAAGAATATCAAGTGCTTCTACTTTAGTGAAAGTACTGTCAAAATCAATAATAATGTTTTTTTTAGTAGCGGTTGAGTTCATAGTAGATTAGGTTTTGCAAAAAGTAATAAAAGAAAAATTAGGAATGTTTTTTAGTAGTACGTACCCAGTCGAGTGCATTTGAAAAAGCTTCTATCCATGGAGAAACTTCATCTTTATTCCTGTCAGCCTTATAATGTGCCCAGTTCCACGGGAATATTGATCGTTCTAGATGAGGCATCATAGCTAAATGCCTACCATCTTTTGAAGCTAGCGCAGCGACATTGTAGTCGGATCCATTAGGGTTGGCAGGATAGCTGCTATGGCTGTATTTACTGGTGATGTTGTAATCACTTTCTTTGTTGGGAAGGATGAATTTCCCTTCGCCATGAGCTACCCAAGTCCCAAGTTTAGCACCACTTAATGAATTTAACATTACCGTATTGTTTTCAGGAATATCTAACGTAAGGAATGCGGATTCAAATTTTCCAGAGGTATTGTGATGCAATTTAGGATGTTTCTCACCCAATTCGGGGTAGAGTAATCCAAGCTCCATCATAAGTTGACATCCATTACAAACACCAAGGCTTAGCGTGTCTTTTCTAGCGTAGAATTTATCTAATGCATTTTTTGCTTTTTCATTGTATAGGAATGCGCCAGCCCAGCCTTTTGCCGATCCTAGTACATCAGAATTTGAAAATCCTCCTACAAATACGATAAAATTAATGTCCGATAAATCTTCTCTTCCAGCAATCAAATCGGTCATATGTATATCTTTTACATCAAAGCCTGCCAAGTGCATGGCATAGGCCATCTCTCTATCTCCATTCACTCCTTTTTCACGAATAATAGCTGCTTTTATGTCCGATTTTTCTTTTCGTTTTGGATTAATGTTATACTGTTGAAACGAACCTGTAAATGTGTCAGGGAAATGGAATGATAATGCTTGCGAGGCATAATTGTCATATCGTTCTTTCGCTAAATTGTTGTTGCACTGCTTGCTGTCAAGCAAGTAGGAAGTTCTATACCAATAATCTCTTTGTTTGTCGATATCGAAATCAATATTGGTTGAATGATGGGTGATGCTTAATGTTCTAGTTTGATTAATTGCACCAATACTATTATATAGAAGTCCTGCCTCGGTTAATACTTTCTCTACCTCTTCAGTATTTTCTGTTTGGATAATAATTCCTGATTTTTCACTAAACAACAAGGCTACTAAATCATCATGTAGACTAGTAATGTCAAGGTCTATTCCAATGGTATTGGTCGGGAAGCACATTTCGAGAAGGGTGGTAATCATACCTCCAGCCGAAACATCATGTCCCGAGAGAATTAAATTATTATTAATAAGCCCTTGCACGGTGGTAAAAGCATTTGCAAAATAGCTTGTGTCTTTTATAGAAGGAGATACTGTGCCGACTTTGTTTAAAATTTGCGCAAAACTACTTCCGCCAAGATGGAATTCATCTTTCGAAAAATCGATGTATATGATACTTGAATTTTCGCTATTTATTAGGGAAGGTGAAATGGTTTTGTTAATATCATTTACTTCGGCTACGGCCGAGATAATCACGGTACCAGGTGAGTATACAACATCGCCATTAGGGTATTTTTGTGTCATAGAAAGGGAATCCTTTCCCGTTGGGATATTAATTCCTAAATCGCAAGCAAAATCACTAATGGCTTTTACGGCTTGGTATAAGCGATAATTTTCACCTTCATTTTTTGCAGGCCACATCCAGTTGGCACTTAGTGAGACACCTTTTAAACCATGAGATAAAGGTGCCCAAATAATATTCGTAAGTGCTTCAGCAATGGAAAGTTGAGAGCCTGCAATTGGATCTACTAAAGCAGATACAGGCGCATGTCCTATTGCTGTAGCAACTCCTTTTTTGCCTTGGTAGTCTAAGGCCATCACCCCCAAATTGTTGAGCGGAAGTTGAATCTCGCACATGTTTGTTGTGTCGCCACTTTACCTGTTACCGATCGGTCTACTTTATTTGTGAGCCAGTCTTTACAGGCTACTGCTTCTAATTGTAGCACTGTTTTTACATATTCATGAATGTCGTCATTCGAATAGGATAATTCTGAAAATTGACTTGAAGAAGATGCATCTGATAATTTGGTGATAGGAGAAGAACCAAACATATGCAATAATTCCCAGTCGATAGGATTGGTTTTGGTTTTATCATTTTTAAAAACGAAGCGCATATCTCCAGTCGCCTCACCAACATTATACATAGGAGATCTTTCTCTATCCGCTACTTTTTTTAGCGTATCAAGGTCTTTTTCTTTTAGAATTAACCCCATTCTCTCTTGAGACTCGTTTCCAACGATTTCTTTATCAGATAGGGTAGGGTCTCCAACAGGGAGTTTGTTTACATCAATTATCCCACCCGTATCTTCCAATAATTCTGATAGACAGTTTAAATGTCCTCCAGCACCATGATCGTGAATAGAGACAATAGGGTTGTTGTCGCTTTCTTGCATAGCTCGAATGGCATTCATCGCTCTTTTTTGCATTTCAGGGTTCGATCGTTGAATTGCATTAAGCTCTATGCTATTATTAAATTCTCCAGTGGCTACTGATGACACAGCACCACCCCCCATGCCAATTCTGTAATTGTCGCCTCCTAAAATCACTACTCTATCTCCTTTTACAGGTTTGTCTTTTTGAGCATCTTCTTTTTTTGCAAATCCAACACCTCCCGCCATCATTATCACCTTGTCAAAACCATAGGTTTTGTCATTTTCATTATGTTCGAAAGTGAGAACACTACCGTTAATGAGTGGCTGACCAAATTTATTCCCAAAATCACTAGCGCCATCCGAGGCTTTGATGAGAATGTCCATTGGAGTTTGGTATAACCACTTTCTTTCAGGAGTAGCAGTTTCCCAAGGTCGTTTTTCTAATCTGGAGTAGGAAGTCATGTACACGGCTGTTCCTGCTAGTGGTAAGCTGCCTTTACCTCCTGCAAGCCGATCTCTTATTTCTCCTCCTGCTCCTGTAGCTGCTCCATTAAATGGTTCAACAGTAGTAGGAAAGTTATGCGTTTCGGCTTTTATAGAAATGATAGATTCAATGTCTTTTGTTTGAAAATAGTCGGCTGTATGTTGTGTTTTTGGTGCGAATTGTTCAATGATAGGCCCTTTTACAAATGCTACATTGTCTTTGTAGGCAGAGACAATTAAGTTATGGTTTACCTTCGAAGTTTTTTTGATAAGATGAAACAGGGATGATTCTTGGACCTTTCCGTCTATAATAAACTCACCATTAAAAATTTTGTGTCGGCAGTGCTCAGAGTTTACTTGTGAGAACCCAAATACTTCACTATCGGTTAAATTTCTTCCAATTTTTTCACTTACCCCATTTAAGTAGTCAATTTCATCATTTGTAAGTGCCAACCCCTCTTGTTGATTGAATGTAGCAATATCATTGATAGACAAAACAGGCGCTGGCTGCTTGTCTATAGAAAATATGGATTGATCAATTCCATGGTACATTACTTGTAACATGGGGTCGTAAGGTGTGTTTTCAGATTCAGCAGGAATAAATTCTTCTATGCGTATTATTCCTTCAATCCCCATGTTTTGAGTAATCTCAACAGCATTGGTACTCCAGGGGGTTATCATTTCTTTCCTAGGGCCGATGAAATATCCTGTTACAGTATGATCGCTAATGTGCTCAGCATCACCGAATAACCAGGTCAGTTTTTCGGATATACGATCAGTAAGAGGGGTGTTCGTTTCAATTACGTAAAATTTAAGGCTTTTTCCTTTGAAGAAATGGATCATTCTGTAAAAATTTCAATGCTGTGAATTACGCCACAAATGTAGGTAAAAGCACTAAAAAAAGATACTGCCTAATAGGTTAATTCAATTACTTTCGTTTCTTTTTGTTTAGAAATGTTGACTATGAAAATTTTACTGTACTCTTTTTCATCTAATGATGTATATTTTTGTTGATTTATTAATGTGTTTACCATTTGTGGAGTAGTATTTGAATGGCCACTAATAAGAATCGTTTCCCCTTCATGCTTACTTAAAAACACATCTGTTATTTCACGGTTTCTAGGGTCGTATAATTTTACTTCAAGGTGGAGTGCTTCTGAAAGCGGTAGTACTGTATTTTTTGTTCGAAGAAAGTTTGTAGAGTAGATCGCATCAATGTTGGTATTAATAAGAAGCTGCTTTAATCGCAAAGCTCTTTCAATTCCAGATGGCGACAGATCGGGGTCAGCCGAATCGCTTACCATTTTTTCTGCATGACGCACTAAAATAATGGTCGTTATCCCTTCTTCTGATTGCGCAAATGAGATAGAGGAGAGTACAATAAAATATAGGAGCAATAAATGTTTTTTTAGCAACATAGTTAAGAGGTTTTGTAGTTATTCGCGGTGTTTCTTTATCTCGTCAAGTACACTGCATTCATTTTTTTGGCGAGTATCGGTTAAATGAAATATTTTCCATCCGTTTTTATCTTTGTTTAGCATAAAAGCATCTATCCCACAATGACTAAAATCATTGCCAAGGTAAAATGCATACTTAGTCCATAGACTAGCTATATTATTGTCCATATTAATTTTTATATCCCAAATAGGTTCATCCCAAGTTTTGTCATGAGGAGTACCTACAGCTTTAAGAAATTTTTGCAAGTCGTCAGTTAACAAAATGGGTTCTTCATCTTGGTTGGTGTACGAGGTATAGAGTTCAGCGTAGTTTCTGAAAACTGAATGTACTTTAGCACTATCTCCTTCTCTCATTCCATCGAATAACGTGAGCACTACCTCTAATATTTCCTGTTTTTCTTCAGAAAATGAGGTGTTATTAAAATAATTTACTTGTGCGTATGATGTAATGAAAGCGGCAAAAAAGAAGAAAAATGTAGTTAGAGTTCGTTTCATTTGGATTTCAATATAAAAATATTCCACATATATATACCTCATTTTAGGTATAAAATTGAAATGTTACTATGTTGTACTCGGGTAATATAGTATTTTTTCAATAATTCATATTTTTTAAATAATGTATGTTTTGAGAAAGGTTTTGTATTTTAAGTAAATTAAACATGGTATTATTATGAATGTATTTTTAATATTTTCTTTATAGTAAGAAAATATTTTCTTGATTTTGGTGTTAAACAAATGGTAATAATGTGTTTAATTAACCGTATTTATTGCAACATAGTTGTTTGTTATGCTTCATTTTTTATTGTTTCTTTCTTTATTTTTAGTAATTAGTATTGCTATACTTTTATTCATGTACAATGGAGAAAGGAAGAGAATTGTTAGATTAAAACAGAAGAACAAGGAAATACTTTCGGCCAACTTAAAATTAAGTGAA
>JAOULS010000092.1 GCA_029881895.1 Cyclobacteriaceae bacterium
TACAGGAGTTACGGCATCGGTTATATCGGCTGGTTTTAAAGGGGTAGGTAATAATGTGGATATTATTACCCTTGGCGGTAAGTTAAACGTAACGTATAAAAAAAATGACGAGGGCGTTTTCAATAATATTGTGCTTTCAGGGCCAGCAGAAAAGGTATTTGAAGGAGAAATAGAAATATAGCATACTGTGCCTTTTTTGTAAAAAAATCGAGTTAAATTTACACTTCGTTTTTCGGAGAAAATCTATATAAAGATATGTTAAAATTTATTGCCAAAATATTTGGCACCAAATCGGAGAAGGACATTAAATTAATGATGCCCTTAGTGAAGAAGATAAATGAGGAGTTTGACCTGCTAAATTCAATTAGTAACGATGCTCTCAGAAATAAAACTAGAGAGGTTCAAGAACAAATCAATTCAGCTCTAAAAGGGATAGATGATGAAATAGCTGATTTGCATCAACATGTAGAAGATAATCCCGAAATGGATATCCATCAAAAGGAAACTGTTTTTGGTCAAATTGATAAACTTGATGAAAAACGCAATGAAGAGTTAGAAAAAGTGTTAATGGTGGTGCTTCCTGTGGCTTTTGCTATCATAAAAGAAACCGCAAAGAGGTTTAAGGACAATGACGAAATTGAAGTAAGTGCTACATTGCTAGACAAACAATTCGCATCGAAATATGATAACATTGAAATAAGAGGAGAAAAATCATATTGGAAAAATAGTTGGGTAGCTGCTGGAGCGATGACTACTTGGAACATGCTGCACTACGATGTACAGCTTATTGGAGGCATCGTGCTACACCAAGGCAAAATTGCTGAAATGGCAACAGGTGAGGGTAAAACGCTTGTCGCAACACTACCTGCATTTCTCAATGCTTTAGCCAAAAGAGGAGTACATGTTGTTACGGTAAACAATTATTTAGCAACACGAGATTCTGAATGGATGGCACCATTATTTCAATTTCATGGTTTAACCATCGATTGTATAGATAAGCACGAGCCTAATTCGGACGCAAGAAGAGATGCTTATAATGCCGACATTACGTATGGCACTAATAATGAATTTGGTTTTGATTACTTGCGTGACAACATGTCTCGTTCCCCAGAAGATTTAGTGCAACGAAAGCATCATTATGCTATGGTCGATGAAGTAGATTCTGTTTTAATTGATGAAGCCAGAACACCATTAATTATTTCTGGTCCTATACCTAAAGGCGATGAGCATGAATTTTACGATCTAAAACCTCGAATTGCTAAATTAGTAGAAGCACAGAAGAAAGTGAGTTCTCAATTTTTGTTGGAGGCCAAAAAACTTATTAAAGAAGGTGAAGAAACAGAAGGAGGAACTGCCCTTTTTAGAGCCTATCGTAGTTTGCCAAAGCATAAAACCTTAATTAAATATTTAAGCGAATCGGGCGTACGTCAAATTCTACAAAAAACAGAAAACTTCTATTTGCAGGATAATCAAAAGATGATGCCTGAGGCCGATGAGCCTTTATATTTCACCATTGATGAAAAAAACAACAGTATTGATCTTACTGAAAAAGGAATTGATTTAATAACAGGAGAAGGGGAAGATCCTAACTTTTTTATTCTTCCAGATATAGGTGATTCTGTTGCTAAATTAGAGAAAGATGATGTCTTGAGTGATGAAGAAAAAGTGAAAATTAAGGATGAAGTTATTCGAGATTATTCCATAAAATCACAACGAATTCACTCTGTAAATCAACTATTAAAAGCCTATACGCTTTTCGAAAAAGACACGGAATACATACTTGTAGATGGGAAGGTGAAAATTGTTGATGAACAAACGGGCCGTGTTATGGAGGGAAGAAGGTATTCTGACGGATTGCACCAAGCTATTGAAGCCAAAGAGAATGTAAAGGTAGAGGATGCTACGCAAACCTATGCTACAGTTACTTTGCAAAATTACTTCCGAATGTATCATAAACTTTCTGGTATGACAGGAACAGCGGTAACGGAAGCAGGTGAGTTTTGGGAAATTTATGAGCTAGACGTAGTGGAAATCCCCACAAATAGATCTATTTCTAGAGATGATCAGAATGACTTAGTATATAAAACAATTCGAGAGAAATTTAATGCAGTAGTTGAAGAGATTGTTGTACTTACAGAGAAAAAACGTCCTGTTTTGGTAGGAACTACCTCGGTAGAAATTTCAGAATTGTTGAGTAAGATGCTTCACATGAGAAAAATCAACCATCAGGTATTGAATGCGAAACAACATCAGCGTGAAGCGGATGTTGTAGCTGAGGCGGGAAAACCTGGTACAGTAACTATTGCTACTAACATGGCGGGTCGTGGTACTGATATTAAACTTACCGAAGAGTCAAAAGCAGCAGGTGGTTTAGCTATAATTGGTACAGAACGTCATGAATCTAGACGAGTAGATAGGCAGTTAAGAGGTCGTTCGGGTCGTCAGGGTGATCCAGGGTCATCACAGTTTTTTGTGTCTCTCGAAGATAATCTTATGCGTATGTTTATGCCTGACCGTATTGCTAAGGTGATGGACAGACTAGGCTTGCAGGAAGGGGAGGTGATTTCACATTCTATGGTGACAAAATCGATTGAAAGGGCGCAACGAAAAGTAGAAGAAAATAATTTTGGCACTCGTAAACGACTGCTAGAGTATGATGATGTGATGAACTCACAAAGAGAAGTGATTTATAGACGTAGAAGAAATGCATTATATGGTGAGCGTCTAGAATTAGACATTATGAACATGCTCTATGATACCTGTGAAGACATTGTCATCAACACGAAAGGAGCTGAAAATTATGAAAGTTTTAAACTAACGGTACTCGGAACGCTTTCTTTGGATTTCGACATCAGTAAGGAAGAATTTGCCAATATATCTGAAGAGGTACTTTCTGAAAAACTATATACTACAGCATTCGAGAATTATAAGAAGAAAAATCAATCGGTAGCGGATAAGGCATATCCTGTTATTAAAAATGTACACGCCACCCGAGGAGCAACAGTTGAAAATATTTTAGTTCCTTTCTCGGATGGAAAAAAACAAATTGGAGTAGCTGCCAATTTAAAGATGTGTGTTGATTCTAAAAATGGAGAATTGATAAAATCCATGGAAAAGATGATTACACTTGCCATTATCGATCAACTTTGGAAAGAACATCTACGCGAAATGGACGATTTAAAACAGTCGGTTCAAAACGCAGTTTATGAACAAAAAGACCCACTATTGGTGTATAAGTTTGAAGGGTTTGAGTTGTTTAAGCAATTTATAGCGAAAGTAAATGAAGATACAATAAGCTTTTTGATGAAGGCCGACCTGCCTGTTGAGCAACCTGAAGATATTCAGGAAGCGCGTACACAGCAGCGTTCTCGAAACAAATTAAGTGAGCAAAAAGCAGAATCTAAATCTATATTGAGTGGTGCTAGTGCCCCACAGGGAAGCCGCCCTCCTGTTGAAAAAACAGCACCTATTGTGTCGCAAAAAGTAGCAGGAAGAAATGATAAAGTAAATGTGCAGTATGCAGATGGTACAATAAAGAAGGATGTGAAATATAAAACGGTAGAGCAGGATATTGAAAACAATAAATGTGTGCTAATTGAAAGTTAATCGTATTAAAATAGTAAAAACCTTAGTATTTAGCCTCCCTATGTTAGTGGTAGGTTGCTCCCCTGTTTTACAATCGGGGAGTAGTAGTACTACAAGCTCTTCTTATTCGGAAGACCTTTCAGACTATCGTCCAAAGTATGATGCTATTCAGCAGGACACTACTGTTCAACAAGCTATGGCATCTTTTTCGATGGAAGATTTTACCCCTCAATACGATGTCACAGACACTTTAAATGTGATTTTGGATAGTATAGCGGTACTTAGTCAGCAAATAAAGTATGTAGATGGATATGCTATTCAGGTGTATGCAGGTAATAACCGTGAATTGGCTAATGTTAATCGTGGAAAGGCGTACGCTATTTTAGATGAAAAACCCTCATTGTTTTATGATTCACCAAATTTCAAGGTGCATGTAGGGAAATTCTATAGTGCTTTGGAGGCAAACAGCACATATGCTTTGTTGAAAAGAGAATTCCCTAATGCCATATTGGTGCTGAAGAAATTCAAAATAGAACGAGAATAATGTCCTTACTTCAAAAAATTAAAACCCTTGCTTCTGATTTTTCAGAAGATATAATCAATAATAGACACCATTTACATGCTAATCCTGAACTTTCGTATCAGGAGTACAATACAGTAAAGTATGTAGCCGAACAATTGAGATCTTACGGAATAGAGCCTACCGAGGGGGTGGCAGAAACAGGGCTAACCGCTATTATTGAAGGACATAATCCTAGCAAAAAAGTAATTGCTCTACGTGCCGATTTGGATGCACTTCCTATTGAAGAAGAAAATGATGTGCCATACAAATCGAAAAATAAGGGAGTGATGCATGCCTGTGGACATGATGTGCATACTTCTTCACTTTTGGGTACGGCCAAAATATTAAATAGTCTTAAAAATGAGTTTGAAGGCACAATAAAACTTATTTTTCAACCTGGGGAAGAGAAAAACCCAGGTGGAGCTTCCTTAATGATTAAAGCAGGTGCTCTTGAAAATCCTAGTCCTTCTCATATATTCGGTCAACATGTAATGCCGCTTGTTCCAGCAGGAAAAATAGGATTTAGGGAAGGTATGTATATGGCAAGTGCCGATGAAATTTACCTCACTATTAAGGGGCAAGGGGGGCATAGTGGCTCGCCACATTTACTTACTGACACGGTGCTTATTGCTTCGCATATTGTTGTGGCACTCCAACAAATAATAAGTAGAAATAAAAGTCCTGAATTACCTTCAGTACTATCGTTTGGAAAAATGGAAGCCCTTGGTGCTACCAATATTATTCCTAACGAAGTGAAAATTGCGGGCACGTTTCGGGCAATGAATGAAGTATGGAGAAATGAAGCACATGGATTAATTACAAGAGTAGCACAAGGCGTTGCCGAAAGCATGGGCGCTACCTGCGAGGTGAATATCTCGAAAGGATATCCCTACCTCGAAAATCACCCGGAACTAACACAACGCGCTAGGAAGTTTGCCACTGAATATGTAGGAGAAGAAAATATTGTACCACTAGATTTGACTATGGGGGCTGAGGATTTTTCGTATTATTCACAAGAAATACCTGCTTGCTTTTACCGATTAGGGACACAAAATATAGCCAAAGGAATTACATCGTATGTACACACCCCTACATTTAATATCGATGAAAGTGCCCTTGAATTAGGCGCAGGGCTAATGGCTTGGATGGCAGTGAGTGAGTTGGATAAATAATGCTAGCATTAGACAACCGATTACTCAACATCTAAGTTGGGTCTATAGAGTCCGTTTAGTTTTGAAATGTACACTTCTATTTTACTATTGAGTTGATCTTCTGTTTTACTTGTGTCAAGATGAATTTTTTCGCCATTGTCTAGTTTCAAAAAAGCCTTGTACATTTTGTTGCGGAGATCATGCCGAAGTCCTGAACGTGAAGTAAACACCCCTTTTTCAGTTACTTGATTAATGTAAATTTTTGAGATATAGTTGAATTTGATGTCTTTTCCTGATTTTAAACCTAGTAGCCAGACGTATACACAGTATGTTTTTTGAGAGGGATCTATTTGAAGTCTATAATGTGCCGTTAACATGATTAGCCCAAGAATAGTGAGAGATGGCCCAGCTAAAAGATTAAATATAAAGAGAAAGTCATTTGCCAACAGGTTGAATAAAGTCCCATTAAAGAGGAAAAACAAGTGCTCAAACAATATTTTTGATCCAAATGCTACTACAATAAATCCTGCAACACGAAAGGTGAAAGGTAAATATGCTTCTTGCTTAACATCAATCATAGAGGTACTATTCGCCATCTTTGTAGATTACAATATAATGCATAAAAAGGAACAAACCAAAGATATAAGACGGTTCGAAATTGATGCTTAGAATAACCAACAATAGTAGTTAATCTTTTTGGAGAAATAAACAAAATAAAGCTTCTGGTTTATTCTTATCAAAGGTCGTATAAGCAGTACTTTGTCCATAGTGGTGGTAGCGTTAAGGCTTATATTGACAAATTTTCAATTGGAAGTGATATTTATTGTCATAATTCACTAAAAGGCATTTCATTATTTTTTAGATTTACATACGGTCTCTTAAATTATGAATCTAATTTTCGTTGTTTAAAAATAGATTATAGAGATTGTATTTACCTTAACACGTTCAAGTTATGAAAATATATAGATATCTAATTTTGTTCTCGTTTCTGTTTTTAGGAATGTTGGTTTCAGCGCAAGACGTTTCTCCAGAAGAAAAATCATATCAGGAAGGCTTAGAAAAGTTTAACGAAGAAAAACATAAGGAGGCTATTATAGCCTTTAGTCAGGCGATAAATGGAGGACTTAAAAACAAAGAGGTTTTTTTAAAACGTGGAATAAGCTATTATCATACCAAGCAGTATGCTAATGCGAAAGCAGATTTAGATGCTGCAGTAAAAGGAAGAATAAATACCGAGGAACTTTTTGAGTATAGAGGGAGAGCGAAATATGAATTAAAAGAGTATAAAGGAGCGGCAACTGATTTTTCGAAAGCGGTTACTATGGGCATGTCTGATGGTGAGAGTTTTTACATTATGGGAAATGCGCAGTACCGTTTGAAAGAATATGATATGGCCATAAAAAGCTATGTAAAAGCGGAAGAAAATGGAATTAAAGATGAGGTAATCTATAATAATAGAGGGAAATCTAGGTTTTACGCCATGGATCATCGTGGTGCGGTAGAGGATTACACGAAGGCACTTGCTGTAAAAGCCGATTATACAACAGCATTAGAGAATAGAGCAAGTGCTAATTATGTACTTGGAGAATGGAAATCGGCTATCGCTGATTATAGCAAAGCAATAGAAAGTGGAAATAATGACAAGGCTTCTTTCCAATCGTTAGGGGCATCTTATTATGAATTGGAACAGTACAAAGAGGCAATTCCTCATCTTGTGAAGGCCGTTCAAATGGGGGTGAATGACAATAATACACTTTCGAAATTAGGGATCGCGCAAGTAAAAGAACTTGATTATAAATCGGCAATAACTACTATTGGAAGAGCGATACAAGGAGGAGCAGCAACGAAAGAATTATATGTGAGTCAAGGGCTGGCAAAATATGAGATGAAAGATTACAAGGGAACAGACGAGGCATTGGGAAATGCATTTGATTTTGGAGCTACTGATGCGGAGTTATATTTGATGAGGGGAATTTCTAGAAATGAATTAAAAAATAATGAAGGGGCAATGGCTGATTTAGAAAAAGCAATTGCAGGAGGGGTAGAAGATGCCAATGCAAGTTATGTAGTGGGCAACCTGAAGTTTAAAAAAGAAGATTTTGTCGCTGCCATCACTCATTATAATAAGGCAGAAGCCTTGGGGTATAAGGAAGCAGTACTATATAACAATCGGGGCAAAGCAAAAATGCTAGCAAACGACCTTGAGAATGCGATAAAAGATTTCGATACTGCGTTGACGTTAGATGGGGAATATACAAAAGCACTAGACAACAGAGCCTTGGCTAAATTTGCAAAGGAGGACTGGGAGGGAGCTGCTATTGATCTTAAAAAATTAATAGATGGTGGAAATAGTACTCCCTCGAAAGTGGAAAACTTAGGAATAGCCTATTATAATCAAAAGGACTATACCAATGCGAGTATCACATTGAATAAGGCGTTGCAGCAAGGGGTGAAGTCACAGCGTTTGTATACTATGCTTGGGATGAGTTATGTGAACCTTGGAGATAATAAATCAGCCATACCTCATTTAACGAATGCGGTAAATAATGGTGAAAATTCTAAAGAAGTATACAGTGCATTAGGGTTTGCCCGATTCGAGGCAAAAGACTATAAGGGAGCAGTTTCTGCTCTCGAAAAAGCAATCGAAAACGGAGCAAATAGTAAGGAGGTATATTTAAAAAGCGGAAATGCAAAATACATTCTTAATGATGAACAAGGGTCGAAAACTGATTTAGAAAAGGCGATAAGCTTGGGAGCAGATGATTTTGATGCATTTTATGCCTTGGGGAATATAGCTTTTAAAGCAGATGATTTTGAAAATGCGGTAGCAAACTATGACAAAGCGATAGCAAAGGGCTCTGAAGACCCTGTAATCTATAATAACAGAGGAAAAGCGAAACTTTCTTTAAAGCAATTTCCTTCTTCAATTATTGATTTCGATAAAGCATTATCTCTAAAACCTGACTATGATAAATCGTTGGAAGGTAGAGGAATGGCCAAATTTGAAATGAAGGATTATACAGGGGCAATAGCTGACTTGGAAAAAAACACTTCTCCAACTGCTGCAAATGCAGAAATTGCTAGAATGATAGCACTTTCTAAATACAAAACCAATGATGTTGAAGGGGCAAAACCATATATCGAGAATGCGATTAAAAAGGGAGCAACTGACTCGGAGTTGTTTTTGTATTCTGGAGGCATAAAATTCGAGGATAAAGAGTATAAAACGGCAGAATTACACCTTAAGAAAGCGAAAGAAGGAGGAAAAGAGGATGGAGGGGTGTATGAGAAATTTGGAATTTCAGAATATGAAAATGGGAAGAAGGGGGAAGCGATAGCTGATTTATCTAAAGCAGAAAGTAAAGGGGTTAAATCGATGCAATTGTATGCGTATCGAGGAAAAGCTTATTTTGATAAAAAAGATTGGACAAATGCGAGTGAAGACCTTGGTAAAGCGGCACAAATGGGAAGCGATGAGGTGGAGGTTTACGCTAATTTGGGAGATGCTCTTTTTCGACTAGAAAAGTTCACTGATGCTATAGCTGCATACGATAAAGCGGTTACTCTTGGGGCAAATGATGAAATTTTATTCAACAATCGTGGTAAAGCTAAATTTAATAATGGACAAGTTCAGGAATCTGTTACAGATTTCGATAAATCGTTGGCTATTAAAGCAGATTATAACAAGGCAATTGAAAATAGAGGGGTAGCTAACTATACGTTGAAAGAGTATGAAGCAGCGATTGCCGATCTTTCGAAACTAAAAGAATCGGGGCAGGTCACAAGTGAAACGTTATTGTACTTAGGTGTTTCACAATATAATAGGAAGGAATATAGTGCTACTATTGAAAATATATCCTCTTCCATGAATAAAGGAAATCAGGATAAATTGGCCTATTATGCTCGTGGGAATGCTTTATTTTTTACTTCCGAGTACGAAAAAGCTATCCCTGACTTAAAAAAAGCCATTGAACTTGGAGAGGCAGACCAGCAAACGTGGCTGAGTAGTGGTACTTCAAAATATAAGCTAGATGATTTCGAAGGGTGTATTTATGATTTAGATAGAGCCATTGAAATGGGTGCGAATAGTGCTGAAGTGTTTCATAACCGTGGACATGCTAAATATGAAACCGCTCAATATGATGGAGCAATGACCGACATGGATAAAGCCATCAGTATAGATAACACGTATGGATCGGCCTATTATTATAGAGGTAATGCGAAGTTTAGAGATGAAAATCATACGGGGGCAATTACAGACTATGATAATGCCATTGCCAATGGAGAAGCGACTTACTTAGCGTATAATAATCGTGGTAAAGCGAAGCAAACAATAGAGCAATACGATGCGGCCATTGCTGACTACAGTGAAGCGATCCTTTTAAAAAATGATTATAGTAAAGTATATGAAAATCGTGGGAACACATATTATGTTTTAGAAAAAT
>JAOULS010000093.1 GCA_029881895.1 Cyclobacteriaceae bacterium
TCTTAGGCTTCTCTTCTTTTTTACCGCCTTCCATTTGCTCTTTAAGTGCTGTTAAAGCATCTAAATCACCCAATGTAGACTTTTCAGAGTCCTTATTCACTTTGCTTACACCTTTACCTGCAGCAGCTTTCTTTTTCGGCTTAGGTGCTTCCACCTCTTCATTTGCATGAATAGACCTGTGAGATAATACTATGCGCTTATCGTCTTTAGAAAATTCTAATACTTTGAAATCCATTGCTTCTCCTGAATTTGCAGTAGTACCGTCTTCTTTCACTAAGTTTTTAGCACTACAGAATCCTTCTATACCATAAGGCAATTCTAATGTACTTCCTTTATCGTTTTTAGTAAGTATAGTACATTTATGAATAGAACCTGGGCTAAATACCGTTTGAAATGTATCCCAAGGATTTTCCTCCAACTGCTTATGACCAAGCGCTAACCTTCTGTTATCAACATCAAGCTCTAGTACTTGTACTTCAAGCTCTTCGTTCACTTTTACAAACTCCGATGGATGTTTGATTTTCTTTGTCCATGAAAGATCTGACACGTGTACCAACCCATCAATACCTTCTTCAAGTTCGATAAACAAACCGAAGTTAGTCAAGTTTCTTACCACACCTGTATGACTTGTACCTATCGCATATTTGGTGAGTACATCTTGCTTTGTCCATGGGTCTTCGGTCATTTGCTTAATACCTAATGACATTTTTCTGTCATCTCTATCCATAGTAAGCACTACCGCCTCTAGTTTGTCTCCAATATTAATGAAGTCTTGAGGGTTTCTTAAGTGCTGTGACCAAGACATTTCAGAAACGTGAATTAATCCTTCAACACCAGGTTGAATTTCAAGGAATGCACCGTAATCAGCTACGTTTACAATTTTACCCTCAATTTTAGATCCTATTTCAATGGCTTTGTCTAATGAATCCCATGGGTGAGCTGAAAGTTGTTTCATACCCAATGAAATACGTTTTTTATCTTCATCAAAATCAAGAACAACCACTTTTACCGTTTCGTCTAATTTCAATACTTCCTCTGGGTGATTGATTCGTCCCCAAGAGATATCTGTAATATGTAGAAGACCATCAACACCACCAAGATCGATAAATACACCGAAATTAGTCATGTTCTTGATTACTCCTTCAAGTACCTGTCCTTTTTCAAGGTTATTCAGGATAATTGCTTTTTGAGCTTCAAGATCTTTTTCTATCAATACTTTGTGAGAAACCACCACGTTATCATTCGTGTAATTGATTTTCACCACTTTTACTTCCATTTTCTTACCTACAAAAATATCGAAATCTCGTATAGGCTTCACGTCAATTTGAGAACCAGGCAAGAATGCTTCAACGCCATAAACGTCAACAATCAACCCACCTTTTGTTCTTCTTTTCACCATTCCTTCAATGATTGTATCATCATCTAATGCCCCCTGAATCATTTCCCATGCCTTCACAATTTTAGCTTTTCGTCTCGAAAGCACTAATTGTCCACCTGCATTTTCCTGTTCTTCGATGTATACTTCTACAGTATCTCCTACTTTAAGGTCCGGAGTGTCACGAAATTCAGAAGAAGACACAAGTCCATCGGACTTAAATCCAATATTAAGAATAACGTCTCTACTGCTTATTCCTACCACTACCCCTTCTACTAATTCCTTTTCAGTAATCGTAGTTAATGTATCGGTATAAACAGATGCCATTTCATCCTTCTCCTTAGTAGAATATTCCTCGCCAAATCCTCTTGATTGTGCATTGTCCCAATCAAAATCTTCGTTCGAAGGTTCTGCCAACTTTCTTAGAGTAGCTTTTTTGGGCGCTTCTTTTGGAGCTTCTTTTTCAACTTTTGGAGCTTCTACCTCTGCTACTTCAGCAACAGGCTCTTCCACTTTTTTTTCCTCCGTTTTTTTTGCAGCTGTCTTTTTTGGTGTTGCTGCTTTTTTTTCTTCTACCTTGTCTTCGGTAGCTTCTTTAGCTTTTGCCATAATATTTGCTCTTTGTTATAATACATGTTTGTGCTGAGCTATTAACAAACATTTTTAATTAAAAATTTACGATTATTCGTAGCCGCTCACCCGAACGGAGCGCAAAGGTAGTTAAAAATTAAGAAATTAGAAAAGAGAAATTTAATAACACACTATACGAATAGATATCATCTGAAAAACACGATGTTTATTTCAGCAATATAGCTATATTTGCCGCCTTAATGTATAAATCGAATAATGAAAATTCACGATAAAGAATTTATAAAATATATTAGTAGTGACGAAATTAGCATTACTTTAAAATCAATAGCTGATAAAATAAATGTCGACTACGAAGGAAAAAACCCGTTGTTTGTATCTATACTCAATGGCTCATTTATCGTTGCTGCAGATTTGTTTAGAGAAATCAAACTGGAAAGTGAAATCTCTTTTGTGAAAGTATCTTCTTATCATGATATGGAAAGTTCTGGTGATGTGAAAAAACTTATCGGTCTAAATGAACCTATTTTCAATCGTGATGTTATCTTTATAGAAGATATCGTTGATTCTGGTCGTACTATAAAAAAAATGACTGAAGAGTTTAAAGAACTTGGTGCTAAAAGTGTAGAAGTAGCCACATTATTATACAAACCCGAATCGGTTGCGGTCGATTTACATGTAAAGTATTTTGGCTTTGAAATACCACCATTGTTTGTAGTAGGGTATGGGCTAGATTATAACGGTCTAGGAAGAAATCTTAAAGATATATATCAACTAAAACCATAAGTATGTTGAACATTGTATTGTTTGGCCCTCCAGGCGCAGGAAAAGGCACACAAGCAGCCAAGCTTGTTGAAAAATATAAACTTACACACCTTTCGACTGGTGATATTTTTCGCGCAAATATTAAAGGGAACACCGAACTGGGTGTTTTAGCTAAAAGCTACATGGACAAAGGTAACCTCGTTCCTGACGAAGTCACGATCCAAATGTTAGAAAGTGAAGTAAACAAAATAAAAAATCCCGTGGGTTTTATTTTTGACGGCTTCCCTAGAACTACCCCTCAAGCCGATGCTTTAGAGAAATTTTTAAACTCAAAAGATACAAGCATCTCACTCATGCTGGCCCTAGAGGTAGCCGTTGACGAATTAGTGAAACGACTACTCCTGAGAGGTGTCGACAGCCAGCGACCAGACGACCAAAACGAAACGATTATTAGAAATAGAATCGAAGTATATAATAATCAAACTGCGGTAGTAGCCGATTATTACTCTTCCAAAGGGAAGTTTGAAAAAATTAATGGCATTGGCGCTATCGAAGATATATTTAACGCCATCTGTCTCAATATCAACAACTATAACTAACTGCTTATTTGGCTTCTTCTAACTTTATCGATCACGTACGACTATGTTCTCGCTCAGGAGCAGGAGGCGCAGGTTCTGTCCACCTACGTAGAGAAAAACATGTGCCTAAAGGTGGTCCCGATGGAGGAAATGGTGGCCGAGGGGGCCATATCATCTTAAGAGGCAATAGGCAATTATGGACACTTTTACATCTACGCTACAAAAAACACGTAATCGCAGATAGTGGAGGAAATGGAGAGGGGGGCTGTAGATCTGGTGCCGATGGTGAAGATGTGATTTTAGAAGTGCCACTAGGCACTATTGCAAAACATGGCGAAACAGGAGAAAAACTTCTTGAAATTACTGAAGAAGGACAAGAGGTAATATTAACAAAAGGAGGTAGAGGTGGATTAGGAAATTATAATTTCAGAAATGCCACCAACCAAACCCCTCGCTATGCCCAACCCGGAGAAGATGGACGAGAAGAATGGATAGTACTTGAACTAAAAGTACTAGCCGATGTGGGGTTAGTGGGCTTTCCGAATGCAGGAAAATCTACCTTACTGTCTGTGGTTTCTGCAGCCAAACCTGAAATAGCTAATTATGCATTTACTACCCTAGTGCCTAATTTAGGAGTGGTCTCCTATCGCGACCATAAATCATTCGTGATGGCCGATATCCCGGGGATCATCGAAGGAGCCTCCGAAGGGAAAGGTCTTGGGATACGGTTTTTAAGACATATCGAACGCAACTCCATACTATTATTTATGGTGCCTGCCGATGCTGATGACCTAGCAAAAGAATACAACATACTGCTGAATGAACTCATGAAATACAACCCTGAGTTATTAGATAAAAAAAGAATCCTTGCCATATCTAAAGCAGATATGCTTGACGATGAACTTATCGAAGAAATGAAAATGGAAATTCCTGACCAAATCCCTTATCTATTCATTTCATCAATTACCAACACAGGAATTACTAAATTAAAAGACATGATTTGGAAAGCCATGAACTGACAGCCTTATGTCATTTTGACACAGACTATCCGTTTGGCAAAATAATTGACTATCAAGTCACGAAATATTAGACGTTTTTTTTGAGAAATAATGAAAAAGAAAAATACAAAAGAGGAAGTAAATGATGTTGTAGAAAACAATATCGTAGAAGAAGTGGAGAACAACGATACTGAAGTGCAACAAGAAATATTGGAGACAGAGGAGGAAGAAAAAGAGGAAACCGAAGAGATAGAAATCGAAGAAGTTTCTGAACTAGATAAAATCAAAGACGAATTGGCAGAGGCCAAAGATAAATATTTAAGACTCTACTCTGAGTTTGACAATTATAGAAGAAGAACTTCTAAAGAAAAATTGGAATTGGTGAAAACTGCCAATGAAGATTTAATTTCTGCCCTACTACCTGTTATTGATGATTTTGAAAGAGCTGAAAAATCATTTGATGATGAAAGTGACATCAAAGCAATTACAGAAGGTGTAAAACTAATCGCAAACAAACTTATCTCTTCGCTAGAACAAAAAGGCTTAAAAGTAATGGATAGCGAAGCAGGAATTGATTTTGATCCTGAAATACATGAGGCAATAACACAAATACCTGCTCCTCAAAAAAAGCTAAAAGGCAAAGTTGTAGACGTAATTGAAAAGGGTTATTTCTTAGGCGAAAAGGTAATTCGATTTGCTAAAGTTGTAACTGGAAATTAATTGCCTTAAAAAAACACAAAATGTCAAAAAGAGATTATTACGAAGTATTAGGTGTTGGTAAATCTGCAGCAGCCGATGAAATAAAAAAGGCCTATCGAAAAATAGCCATTAAATACC
The DNA here is from genome assembly GCA_029881895.1 of Cyclobacteriaceae bacterium. Taxonomy (GTDB): domain Bacteria; phylum Bacteroidota; class Bacteroidia; order Cytophagales; family Cyclobacteriaceae; genus JAOUKH01. The sequence goes on from JAOULS010000093.1 coordinate 5,142, forward strand.
ATCCCGATAAAAACCCTGACGATAAAGCTTCCGAAGAGAAATTTAAAGAAGCCGCAGAGGCGTATGAAGTATTAAGTACCCCTGAGAAAAAACAACGATACGATCAGTTTGGCCATGCAGGAATGAACGGAGGAGGTAGAGGCCAAGGAGGCGGCATGAATATGGACGATATCTTTTCCCAATTCGGAGATGTGTTCGGTGGCGGAGGAGGTAGTCCTTTTGATAGTTTTTTTGGTGGCGGTGGCGGTGGAGGTCGTTCTAGAAGAAGAAAAGGCTCCAACCTAAGAATAAAATTAAAACTAACACTTCAGGAAATCTCGAATGGTGTTGAAAAGAAAATAAAGGTAAACCGACTGCTAGCAGCAGATGGCGTTACTTTTAAAAACTGTTCTACTTGTCAGGGTACAGGGCAAGTAAGACGTGCTGTAAATACCATGCTAGGACAAATGGTGTCAACTAGCACTTGCCCTACTTGTAATGGCGCTGGACAAATGATTGACCATCGCCCTGCGGGAGTAGATAGCTCAGGACTTTCTTCAAAAGAAGAAATTATCCCTATCAAAATACCTGCTGGCGTAGCAGGTGGCATGCAACTGTCAATGACAGGAAAAGGCAATGAAGCCCCCGGAGGTGGAATAGCAGGCGATTTACTTATCGTAATCGAAGAGGCCGATCACCAAGAATTGACAAGAGATGGCAACAATGTAATCTATGACCTTCACCTTAACTTTGTAGATGCTACCTTAGGAACATCTATCGAAGTGCCTACCATTGACAATAAGGTGAAAATTAAAATAGAACCGGGTACTCAAAGTGGAAAAATATTGCGCTTACGAGGTAAAGGCATTAAAGATATTAATGGCTACGGGAAAGGTGACCAACTTATCCATGTAAATATTTGGACACCAAAAACATTAACAAAAGAAGAAGTTCAAATTCTAGAAAAACTTAAAGATTCGCCCAATTTTATCCCTAACCCTGATAAAAATGAAAAGAGCTTTTTTGAAAGAATGAAAGATTTTTTCTAACATTGGTCTAGAAAAGTGATTTTATTAACAAGGATGTAAGATTGATGTGATTTTTTCGTTAAAATCACTCGATTATTTTGTAACTCAAACGCATTACTACCGTTAAAGCACATCATGTGGAGACCAATTGTATCAATTTGTATAGGGATTGCCATTTCATCTTTTAGTAATGCGCAGGTAAAAAAGCAATTTTTCATCGAGCAAAATGAAGATTTTGAAAAGGTAGATATTAAATTCGTAACAAAATCAGGTGCTTGTTATGTAAAACCTAGTCAACATGACATTCCTTTAAATATTTACAGTAATCAAGATTTTGACGATTACGAACATTCGTTTACCAAGGAAATTAAAAATAAAATTTGCTATGTTGACCTCTCCTTAACGGACAAAAATTCCGACAATTTAAGTCGATCTATTTCCTATCAAATGTTTAATAGCGATCATAAGGAAAAAGATAAAATGTGGAAAATTTATCTTTCTCAGGAGATCCCTTATCGCTTGAATTTCAATTATGGCGTTGGCGATGCTTTTATCGATCTGTCGGGGCTCTCTATCGAAAATTTAAAAATATATTCGGGAAATGCCGATGTTAACATTAATTACATTTCGGGTTTAGGCAATCAAGTAGAAATGGATACTTTTTTTGTGAAAGTTGATTTAGGTTCTGTCGATATTAAAAAAATGAACCTGTCAAAGGCAAAAACCGTATTGGCCGATGTAGGATTTGGAAATTTATCCCTCGACTATAGTAAAACCCTAGAATCAAAAAGCAATGTTCAGGCAAGTGTAGGAGCTGGCAACCTCGTAATAAAAATTCCTGCCGAGAACGTGCCTGTTAAAATTAAAATCAATGATTCAATGCTATGCAGAGTCCACCTTTCTAAAAACTTCGAATTGACCGAAGAAAATGTATACGTAAATAAAGCCTATACCGACAATGCCAAAAACCTACTATCATTCAATATAGATGTTGCACTGGGAAGCATTGTTTTTAAAGAAATAAAATAGTTGAGGCATTTCTATCCCTCGTTCATCACAGCTATTTACCATTCCCTTATTTTTTTATTTTTTCAGCCTAGTTCTGTAGTTGATTGTATAGATTTACCCTTAAAATCAACCCGTTACGACTAGTGGAATTGTTAGAAATAAAGAATATATCTAAATCTTATGCTTCACATAAAGCACTTAGCAATGTGAGTATGAGTATCCCCAAACAAAGTATTTTTGGCTTACTTGGTCCTAACGGAGCAGGAAAAACCACTTTAATACGCATCATCAATCAAATTATTGATCCTGATGAAGGAAGTGTGCTCATTAATGGCGAGAAACTAAATGCTAATCATATAAAATTGATTGGGTACCTGCCTGAAGAACGTGGCTTATACAAAAAAATGAAAGTAGGGGAACAACTCGTCTACTTAGGCCAACTAAGAGGGCTAAGTAAAAAACGAGCCATTTCGCAAGGAAAACATTGGTGCAAAAAATTAGAAATAGCAGACTGGTGGTCTAAAAAAGTAGAAGACTTGTCGAAAGGAATGGCACAGAAAATTCAATTCATCTCTACCATCATGCATGAGCCTGAATTAATAATATTGGACGAACCATTTTCTGGATTTGACCCTATAAATGCCAATTTAATAAAAGATGAAATTTTAGAGTTTAAAGACAGAGGTGCTACTGTAATTTTCTCTACCCATCGAATGGAGTCCGTAGAACAACTGTGCGACCACATCGCCATGATTGATAACGCAGAAAAGATTTTAGATGGTTCGAAAAAAGAAATAAAAAATACCTATAAAACAAATACCTATCAGGTAGAGCATACTGGAGGTATTCAGTTACCCGAACCCCTTTATGAAGTTCATAACAATGGAATAAGTGAAAACGACAATGCATTGACTTCTATACGAATAAAAACCAACACTCGTTCAAACGAACTATTAAGTGAATTGATAAAACAGACAGAGGTACATTCGTTTGTAGAAAACATTCCGAGTATTAACGACATATTTATTGCTAAAGTAAAAGGAGGCCTCCATGAATAAGATTTGGTTAATTATACAACGTGAGTTTTTGAGTAGGGTAAAAAAGAAATCTTTCCTGATCGCTACGCTTCTTGTACCGCTACTATTCCCTACAATTATAGGAGGGATGATCTACTTTGCTATGGAGCAGGAAAAAAATGCCGAACAGCGTACTATTCAGCTACTCAACAATAGTGCATTTTTGAAATTTGAAGACTCCTCCAAATACAAGTATATTTCTGTAGAAGGAGATGTGGATCTAGCAAAAAAAGCGTTTAATGAATCGGATGATTTTGCATTCGTCTATATCCCGGAAATAGACCTTGAAAACCCTGAAGGAATTAATTTCTATTCGAAATCTAGCCCAGGAATAACCCTTATTTCGGAATTTGAAAGAAACATTGAACGGCAAATCAGAGATGTGAAACTCTTAAATTCAGGATTGTCACAAGAAGTACTCGACAAACTCAAAACAAATGTTGATATAAATTCTTTTAACATTCAAGATGGTGAGGAGAAAAAAAGTAGTTCTGAGTTGATTTCTGGAATAGGATATATCATGGGGATGTTGATCTATATTTTTCTTTTTGTATACGGGGCACAGGTAATGCAAGGCGTAATTGAAGAAAAAAACAGCAAAATTATTGAGGTAATTGTTTCTACTGTAAAACCTTTTCATTTGATGATGGGAAAAGTGATTGGCGTAGCTTCTGTAGGGTTATTCCAGTTTCTAATTTGGATTTTACTCAGTACAGGGATCAGCATGGGGGCAGCGGCTTACTTTGGTGTATCCTCAGGGCAACAAGTAATGATGACCCAAGCCATGAACGAGCTTCCTCAAGAACAACAAATGAATATGAAAGACATAAATCCAGATGTGCAGGAAGTTTTTAACACCATTAGCGATATTCCTATTCTTAAAATCACATTATTATTTATCTTCTATTTCTTAGGAGGCTATTTACTATATGGTGCGCTCTTTGCCGCCATAGGCTCGGCAGTTGACACTCCCGCAGATGCTCAGCAATTTATGTTCCCTATCATGCTCCCTATTATTATTGGACTTATGGGGCTTTTCATGTTCGTCTTCAAAGACCCAAATGGTGCTGTCAGCTTTTGGCTTTCTGTTATTCCGTTTACCTCCCCTATCGTTATGATGGGACGTGTAGGCTTTGGCGTTCCTGCTTGGGAAATAGCTCTGTCAATGGTGCTATTGGTAGCAGGATTTGTTTTTACGATTTGGTTAGCAGGAAGAATATATCGCGTGGGAATATTAATGCATGGCACTAAAGTGAATTATAAAGTACTAGCAAAATGGTTTATGATGAAGCATTGATGACTACTATTATATAGCAAGTCAAAGACGCTCTTCTATTTCTATCTCTGAATGAGTGACTTCTATCATAAACCATGTGTTTTGAGTAGGTAACTTATCAAGTTAATGAAGCATATCTTCTTATGAATTTGATCTT
>JAOULS010000094.1 GCA_029881895.1 Cyclobacteriaceae bacterium
GAAGGAAAATTATCCATCATGGATTATTTCGGCTCCTAGTGGAGATGAAATAACAAAAATTGATAAAGAAGGAAAGACGGTAATACCAAATGGCAGGTACATTTCTCCTGTAGGTAAAAGTATTCTCACAGCTCCTCATCCGTATGGGTTAACATTAAGTTCAGATGGCAACGTTGCGGTTACTGCCAACTCAGGGACTAACCCCTTATCTATTACCATCATTAAAAACATCTTATCTCAACATCCAGAAGTACAACAGGTGCCTCCAGGGTCATCTACCGATGAAGGTGTATTGGCTTCTGTTTTTATGGGATTAGCCATTTCTCCTGATAACCAAACCATTTATGTAGCAGGTGGTCAGGAAAATAAAATTTATTTGTTTGATGTGGACACAGGTGATAAGAAGGGGAGTATTGACTGCTCTGCTATTACAGACACTAGAGATTACACGCATGGGTATATCGGAGACTTAACTTTATCTGAAGATGGTAGTACAATCTATGCTGTAGATCAGATAGGGTTTAGAATGGTGATTGTGGATACACCAACTCAATCTCTTACCCATTCTGTTCCTGTAGGTCGCTACCCGTTTGGAATTTGCTTGTCACCAGATGAGAAAAAGGTCTATGTTGCCAATGTGGGGATGTTTGAATATTCATACATAAGAGATAGTAATGCGGAAGATGCCAAAATTAACCCTATCGACTATCCTGCTTTTGCCTACGGATCAAAAGAAATGATCGAAGGAATTGAAAATGATACAATTTCAATTGCTGGTTTAGGCGATGTGAATGCGAAGGAAGCTTTTTCTGTATTTGCAATTTCACTTGAAGACAAACAATCGCCAAAAGTGGTAGCTAAAATTAAAACGGGACATTTAGTAGGAGCGTTAGTGGAAGGGATACCTGCGGTGGGAGGCTCAAGTCCGAATTCTATTGTTGCTACCGATAAGTACGTGTTCGTGAGTAATGGTACAAATGATAATATCTCAGTAATTTCCATTGACCAAGATACAGTAGTGAATACTATATATCTAAAACCAGACGACCGGTTAAAACAGTTTAGAGGAGTGATTCCTTTTGGATTAGCCATCAGTCCTGATCAACAACGATTGTATGTTGGCGAGTCAGGTATAAATGCGATTGGTGTAATTAATATTCCTGATTTAAAAGTGTTGGGGCATATTCCTACAGGATGGTTTCCGTCAAAAATCGAAGTGACTAATGATGGTAAAAAGCTAATAATTGCCAATGCGAAAGGATATGGCAGCGGTCCAAATGGCGGAGCGAATTTTATTCAAGGGGAGGAGGGAAGCTATATTGGTTCGTTGATGAAAGGTACGGTACAGGTAGTTGATATTCCGGATGATAAACAGTTACAAGAAATGACAAATGAGGTGATTTCAAATAATTTCAATTTCAAAAAAACAGACGCTACCTTATTGAAGAATAGAGAAAATAATCCAATCCCGCTTTATCCAGGACATAAAGAAAGTCCAATACAACATATTGTTTTTATCGCAAAGGAAAATAGAACTTACGATGAAATTTTCGGTCAGATAAAAAAGGGGAATGGGGATAGTACTCTCGCTCGGTATGGAAAAACCAAAGGGTTTTATAATTGGAATAAAACAGATTCCGTTTCAGAAACTGTAGTGATGCCCAACCATATCGCTTTAGCAAGGCAGTTTGGTATGTCGGATAATTTTTATGTAGATGCCGATGTGTCTGCCGATGGACATCGGTGGTTGGTAAACACCTATCCAAATGAATGGTGTGAAACATCAACAGCAGCAAGTTATGGTGGAAATAGGGATTTTAAGGAAGACTCAAAAGCACCAGGTGTTTTCGCAATGAACGGTGCGGCTGGGGCAATTTATCCCGAAGATTATAATGAAGCGGGCTCGATGTGGGATCACTTAGAGCGTCATGGGGTAGACTTCTATAATTTTGGGTTTAGCATTATGTTCGAACCAGCACTTTATAAGCCAGAATACAAATATTCTGGTATTCATCAGTACATCAATTTTCCCATGCCGAAGCCACTTTTCGAACGTACCTCTAAAACGTACCCTACCTATAATATGGCGATACCAGATCAGTTCAGAATTGATCAGTTTATTAAGGAATTTGACGATAAATGGATTTCAGGTTCAAAGGAGATGCCTGCATTCACTACCGTAATTATTCCAAACGATCATGGTGCTGGTGATCGTCCAGAGGCAGGGTATCCCTTTAGGGAAAGCTACATGGCGGACAATGATTTGGCTGTAGGAAGAATAGTGGAATACCTTTCTCACACGCCTTATTGGGAAAATATGTTGATTGTGATTACCGAAGATGATGCTCAAAATGGAGTTGACCATGTTGATGCTCACCGAAGTATTTTAATGTTAGTGTCGCCTTGGGTGAAAAGAGATTATGTGAGTCATGTTCATTATAGTTTTGGTAGCCTATTTAAGTCCTTTTGGAATGTTTTAGGGTTACCCTATTTAAATCAATACGATGCAGGAGCTACTGACCTGAATGATTTTTTTACAGACAAGCCTAACTATGCTCCTTATAATGCTATAGCGGTTGATAGTGCTATTTTTGTCCCCCAAAAAGCACTAGATCCTTTTGATGAGCTATTTGACTGGGAAGCGGTAAAAAATTCTCCCCAAATAGATAATATCGAGGATATGTTTCGAGAAAGTAAGGAGCAAGATGAATTCCGATTAGAGAATAGAGAAAAGAATAAATAAGTTTTTATTCGGACTTTCTTGAGAAAAATTATTTTAGGTTATTATCATACCATATGGATTTACACACAACAATAGGATTGACAGCCGCAATTTGTACTACTTTCTCGTTTCTACCGCAAGCCATAAAGGTGATAAAAACTAAAAACACAAAAGGATTATCACTTGAAATGTATTCTATTTTTACTTTCGGAATCCTTCTTTGGATTGCTTATGGAATACTAGGTAGCGATGTCCCTATTATTATAGCAAATGTAGTTACATTAATTTTTGCTATTGTTATTCTGTTTATGAAAATAAAGTATAAATAGGGGAGGTACCCTATTTACAACTTTACCCATTTTTTGTCACGGCTCGATTCGAGCGCTTTTTCAATAAATAGCATTCCTCGTACTCCATCTTCAATGTCAGGAACGCCAGTATTTTTTTTGGTAGTTATACTGTCAATAAAGTCGCTATATATATTTATAAATCCCTTTAAGATACTCTCGGAATGTAGATCAACCAACTCGTTGGCAACGACATTTAAATCAACATCAAGCTCATTCACCTCTATATTTTTTTCACTTTCAGCTAACTTTAGAATAATTTTTTTAGATTGATCGAGGTCCCATAAAATAGCTCCTTTTTCACCATAAATTTTCATGTTTAGTGCATTCCCTTCTCCTGTGCATACTTGACTAACAGATAATGTACCCGAAGCACCATTAGAAAATTTCATTAAAATATTAGTATCATCATCAATATTTCTTCCTGACACTAAAATACTTACTTGTGCACATAATTCTTCAACATTTAATCCTGTAACATATTCTACAGTATTAAAAGCATGCGTACCAATATCTGCAATGGTACCCCCTGCTCCTGAAAATTTAGGGTCAGTACGCCACAAGCCTGATTTTTTTTCTTCTGCTTGCTCAAATAACTCCGATAACCACCCTTGCGAATATTGTATCATCACTTTTCTAATACCTCCAATTGTTCCATTACTAATTATTTTTTTAATTTCTTCAATAGCGGTAAAACCACGGTAGGTGTAACTCATGCCAAATTTTAATTTAGTACGTGTTACAATTTCTTCAACACGCTTCGCTTCTTCCAAACTCATGCCAAGAGGTTTGTCACACATTACATGATACCCATTTTCCAATGCCTTAATTGCAGCAGGTACATGCAAATGATTTGGTGTAGCGATAATTAAAAAATCCATCCGTTCACCAGCAGGTAACTTAGATTCTTCGTCTATCATTTCATCCACAGACCTATATATCCTATTTTCTTTCAGTCCTATTTCCTTCCCTTTTGTTAGGCTTTTATTGTAGTCAGAACTTAATGCTCCACAAACTAATTTGGCTTTGCCAGTGGCTTCTGCTGTTATTCGGTGTACATCACCAATCATTGAACCTGGTCCTCCGCCAGCAATTCCTATTTTTAACATGTTTATTGTTTTTTGAAATGTATTATAAAATTAAGATTTTCCGCACCAAAAGAAAAGTGTAGCTAAGGCAAAATGGTGATTTATTTGATATTTAATGTGAGTTAGCGTTCATAAAAAAAGCCTCAAGTATATTGAGGCTTTCTTATGAGGTTATTAGTTATTAAAGCTCTTTAATTCTCAAGTTTCTAAACCAAACATCATCGCCATGGTCTTGTAAACCGATAAGACCTTTACTAGCTACCTTAGCCCAATCAGGGTTAAGGCCAGGGAATTTACTCCCTGCCACTAGTTCGTCCCATTCAGGAGTCCATAGGTGATATTCTAAAACCGTTTCACCATTTTGTTTATGTACAACAGTTCCTTTGTACACAATAATTTCAACTTGATTCCACTCACCTACTGCTTTAGCATTTTGAGGTTTTGCAGGGATAAGGTCGTATAATGACCCCGCCATTCTGTTACCGTCTTTTCCTAAAATAGCATCGGGATGCTTTTCATTATCAAGTACCTGCATTTCAGGAGCAGTTCTCCAGATAGGGCCTAATTCTGTGTTCTCTTGACCTAAATAAAAGATGCCAGAATTTCCGCCTTCAGATACTTTCCATTCCATTTTAAAGTGAAAGTTACCAAATTCACGATCGTAAATAATGTCTCCTCCATCTTCGGCACCAGCTTCACCACGTCCTGAACCATTCATTTTGATAGTTCCATCAGTAATATCCCACCCAGAAGGGAAGTGGTCTTTGCCGTATCCACGCCATCCATCAGAAGTTTTTCCGTCAAACATTAGAATCCATCCATCAGTAGCTTCAGCTTCAGTAAGGGCATTGTTTGCAACTTCTTCAATAGCTACTTCTTCAACAACTTCTATTTCTTCCTCAGTAGCTTCTTCATTACCTTCTTTTTGTCCACAAGAGGTAATAAAAGTAAATACTACTGCCAAAGTAAATATCAATAAAGGCTTGATAGTTATATGATTAGTGATTTTCATTTTTTTCTTTTTAATAATTTAGTTAATAAATATTTTAATAAAGCTATAATATAGAGCGTAACTACTCAGAAGGGTTATTACGCTCTTATATTAATTTGATAAATTATCTAGGCAGGCATTTCAGGAAGTTTCCATCCATCTCTGTAAGTGTGCTTGATCAGTTCTTGAGCATACTCAACAGCAGATTCTGGTTCAGTCCAATCCTTGTTAAAGGTAGGGTGACCGTTATGGATTTTGAAACCATCTTTAATTACCGTTCTTACTTTTTCACTATCTGTGATGTTTGTGAATTTCATGTTTTCACCATCCCAATCTAACGTTTTGTTTAATGCTTGTAGTCTTACAGCTAAAACGCCCATTACAACCATTTCATTAAATGGGCCTGCTTCTGCAAAATCAGAAGTAGTAGGTTTTCTATCATCAGCACTCTCTTTACAAGCTCTTACCCAATCCATTTCATGGGCACCTTCGTTCCAACTAAGACCGAGTTCTTCTTCAACTCTTCTTTCAGTTTTGGCAGGAGTTAATTTTTTGCCAGATAATAATTCTGGTTCAACACCATAACAACCAACATGAAGAATGTCTTTAGTTCCATAGAAATAAGTTCCTCCACCCGATTTGTTAGGATTTTTACCAGCAGGCCAGTTTTCAGGTAAATTTGGTTTAATACCACCATCATACCAATGTACATCAACTTCAGGCATATCCATTTTACCTACTTTTTCTCTTTCAGGAAATGAAAGTTTTACAGATTGAGCAACAGGTGCTGAGTCATTCAATAATAATGAAGAACTTGCTTGTGCTTGAGTTGGATAACCTAATTTCAATCCTTCGAATACTGGGTGTAGAATGTGACAAGCCATATCACCTAAGGCACCAGTACCATAATCCCACCAACCACGCCAGTTCCATGGGTGATATACTTCATTAAATGGTTTCATTTTGGCTGGGCCAGTAAATAAATCCCAATTAAGCGTGTCAGGAATAGTACTAGGGTTTTCCGGGGTGTTCAATCCTTGAGGCCATATTGGTCGGTCAGTAAATGATTCTACTTTCGTTACCTCACCAATAGCTCCACTCCAAAGTAATTCGCAAGTTTCAGCTACACCCGCTCCAGAAGCACCCTGATTACCCATTTGGGTAGCTACTTTATGTTTTGCGGCTAGTTTTGTTAATAATCTTGATTCGTATACTGTATGAGTAAGTGGCTTTTGTACGTAAACATGTTTCCCCATGGTGATGGCATTAGCTGCAACGATAGCATGCGTATGATCGGCAGTAGCGACTACTACCGCATCAATTTCTTTGTCCATTTTATCATACATCTCCCGCCAGTCCCAGAATTTTTTTGCGTTTGGAAAGTCATCAAATGCCCCTTTCGCATATTTCCAATCTACATCACATAGCGCAACGATATTTTGAGATCTTAAATTTCTAAGGTTAGCATGTCCCATTCCTCCCACACCTACTGCGGCAATGTTAAGCTTGTCACTTGGGGCAATGTGACCTAGACCAGAAACCACATGACTGGGTACAATGGTGAAGCCAGCTAAAGCGAGCCCCGTAGATTTAAGAAAGTCTCTCCTCTCTTTTTTTATAACTTTTTTCTTTTTCATATTATTAATTTTTCGGAAAACATTAATTACAACACAAATTACTATATGGCAAGGATACTAAATAAATATACTTTACAAAGCATAATATATGGTATTTTTTAATAAAAACATAGTTCAAACCTATATTGAGAAATATAATAGTGAATATATAGTGAAACTACTTTCAGGTTATTATCAATAAAAATAATGCTTTTTATAAGCTGATAATCGCGTTGTTTTTCAGTTAACTATTTATTAGTCAATTTCCTTTGTTTAGGTATACTGAATGATAGAGTACTGATGAATTTATATCAAATAAGTCTTTAGTGGAATTTCAAACGAAAAATAGAGATGAGATGAGGGGTTTTTGTTTTTTAGTGTATTCATAAGAAGCTGTTTCTGATTTTTTTATTACTTTTAAAAATATGGAACTAACAAAAACAAAGAGATTTACCGCACTAGACATCTTTCGAGGAATGACAATTTGCTTGATGATTATAGTGAATACACCAGGAGATTACAACGCTACTTTTTCACTTTTATTGCATGCAAATTGGCATGGTTTCACCCCTACAGATTTGGTCTTCCCCTCATTTCTTTTTGCGATAGGGAGTTCATTGGTATTCGTGAAGTCTAAATGGAAAGATAAGGAAGCTTCACAGGTGTTTTTTAAAATCATAAAAAGATCTGTCATCATTTTTCTTCTAGGATACCTCATGTATTGGTTTCCATTTTTCGACTGGACAGACTCAGGGAGTTTAACGTTTAGACCCATATCAGAAACCCGAATTTTGGGAGTGTTGCAACGCATAGCACTTTGTTATTTGGCAGCATCGGTTATGATCTATTATTTTACCCCTCGACAGCTAGTGATTAGTTCTGTCGCAATTTTGTTGGGGTATTGGTTTGTGATGGGTGTGTTTGGTGATTATACACTTCCGGGCAATGCCGCATTGATGGTCGATAAAATTATTTTAGGAGCAAGCCATTTATATACAGGAGATGGAATTCCTTTTGACCCAGAAGGCCTATTAAGTACTTTTCCTTCGATTGTAAATATCCTTGGGGGGTATTTGTTAGGGCTTTTTTTAACCAAAACGGATTTATCTTCTTATCGTTCTCTAGCACTACCGCTTTTAGCAGGTATAAGTTTGTTGTTTGTTGGTTTTCTTTGGGATTTTCTTTTTCCAATTAACAAAAAATTATGGACGAGTTCATTTGTAATTTTCACTATTGGACTTGACCTCATTGTTTTTTCCTTTATTTTATATTTAACCGATTTTATAAAGAAACCATGGAAATTCAAATTCTTTGAGACATTTGGTGTTAATCCTCTTTTCATCTACCTTCTTTCAGAATACTTGGCCATTTTAATGTGGTGGATTCCTGTAGGCGATATTTCATTATTTGATTTTCTTTATCAGAAAGGGTTTAGCTTCATGGGACCTTATGTAGGCTCGCTAGCGTTTGCACTAGCGTTTATGATGATCAATTGGTCGATGGCTAAATGGCTAGAGAATAGAAAAATAATCATTAAAGTATAATAAACAGCAATGTATAATGCTATTTGTTTCGGTGAAGTACTTTGGGATATATTTCCTACCTATAAAATTATTGGAGGAGCTCCTTTAAATGTAGCGTTACGATTACACTCTTTTGGCGTGAAAACTAGTATGATTAGCCGTGTGGGTAACGATCGAAATGGAAATGAAATACTGCGCTATATCAATGATAATTTGGAGAGTACCTCTACTATTCAAACGGATAAGGTGCTTACTACAGGAAAAGTAGAGGTTGCATTGGATAAAAATGGTGCTGCTCTTTATGATATTAATTATCCAGTTGCTTGGGATAAAATTGAAGTTACTGAAAGGAATATTAATGCGGTGAAATCATCGGATGTTTTTATTTTTGGAAGTCTAGCGTGTAGAGACAAGGTGACTAGGAATACTTTGGAGACTTTACTGCACTATTCATCGTATAAAGTTCTTGATGTTAATCTTCGCCCTCCATTTTATACAATGGAGCTGCTATTAAGTTTAATGAAAACTTCCGATTTCATAAAATGTAATGATGATGAGTTGAACGAAATATGCGTAGCGAATGATTTTCAATCAAATTCGATTGTAGAACAAATCAACTTTCTTTCTCAACTCACCAATACCAAACAAATATGCGTTACAAAAGGGAAACATGGTGCAGAACTGCTGTACAATGGCGATTTTTTTAGTAATTCAGGGTATCCAACAAAAGTTGTAGATACAGTAGGTGCAGGAGATTCTTTTTTAGCTACCTTAATTAGTCATCTTCTTCGTAAGGCAAACCCTAATGATGCGCTGAATTACGCTTGTGCGGTTGGGGCATTAATAGCAGGTAAAACAGGTGCTAACCCAATACTTTTAGATTCGGAAATTGAGGAGAAATGTAATTCATAATATACTTTATAAGTGTTTATGAACTTTTTATACATTCTTAATTTTGTTAAAGTGTTTATTATGAATGGATAATAATCTTTAAGCTAAAAAATCATTACTATTTTAGTTGCAATGAGAGGAAATTTGTTATGTTCGTATTTGTGAAATTTAAAAATAGGCGATATGAAAACAATTGAAGAAAACAAAAACAGTCACATTAATATTTATTTCATCACCATTGTAATTACTTTAGGGGGATTACTTTTCGGGTTTGATACTGGAGTAATAAATGGCACCCAATTTTATTTTTCAAAATACTTTGAATTAACTGGTGCTTTAAAAGGGTTTATTGTAAGTAGTGCACTTTTGGGTGCATTAGTTGGTGCAGCGGGTGCAGGATTACTAAGTAAAAAGGTTGGTAGAAAAAGTTCGTTAATAATTTCTGCGGTATTTTTTGCAATTTCTGCTTGGGGTTCAGG
>JAOULS010000095.1 GCA_029881895.1 Cyclobacteriaceae bacterium
AGGCAATCTTTATGATAATGATACTTGCACTTAAGTTTACCGCTATTAAACGATTGACCTCTCTATCATTCCGCTATGATGACTTGCATTAATTTTGTGCAAAATTCGATATTGTTTCTTTCCTTTTTATTTTTCCAGTTTCTGTTTCAGCGAATCGATCAACATATAAAATAGATTTTGGACATTGATATTTATCCAAATGACGAGTCAACAGTTGAAGTAAATCAATCGTCTCCAATTTTACACCTTCTATCATTAATACTGCTTTTTGACCAAGTAGTTCATCATCAATGCCATACATGAAAAATCGTTGATGAATTTGATGTTCTAGAAACAATTGTGCTATTCTATTTTCTATTTGCTCAGGATTGATTTTTATACCTCCTGAATTGATAATGTTGTCAAACCTCCCCAACCATTCAAATTGATTGTCACTGATCAGTTTTACGATGTCATTTGTAACGATAGTAGTATGGTTGGTCACACTTCCTGTAATAGTAAGGCAATTACGATCATCTAGTGCTATTTTTACATCTCCTAGCGTTGTGAAATAGTTGGATTTCTCTTTGCCATTCATGGGCTTTAGTGCAATGTGAGAAACGGTTTCAGTCATGCCATAGGTGGCATAAATAGGCACTTGAAGTTGTTCGATTTGTTTTTCTAAAAATGGGTTTATTACTGCTCCGCCAACAATGATAGCTTTTATTTTATTTAGCTTTTCGTGTTCCCGTTCTTGTAGCATCGTTTGTAACTGCATGGGAACAATCGCCATAAAATCAATGGGTAGGTGAATGTTTTTTAATGGATTAGATGAAGGCTCTGTCACATATATCGACATATTATTGAGTAGTCCTCTTACTAACATCATTTTCCCTCCTATGTAGTTTGTGTTGATGCAAATTAATAGGTGGTAGGAGGGTAATAATTTCAAAAAAGCAATGGTTTGTAATGCACTAGCCTCCATCTGAGCTCTTGTGATAGAGATCGGTTTTGGTTTACCCGTTGATCCTGAGGTGGTTAATTCAAATTGGGTGATGTTGTGCTGCCACTCTTCATAAAATGAAATCGCAGTTTGCCAATTATTATTGTTATCGCTTTTAGCGAGGTTGATGATTTTTTTGTTCATCAAAAAAAGTTCTTATCTCAATTAATTTTCATATTGTCGAAATATAGCCTTATTTTGATTTAATAAATAAAATTGAATGGAATTAAATAAAAAAGCCAACTTTGGCACAGCACCTGTTTTCTTTACAGCCATTTCCACTATTTTGGGAGCCATTATGTTCCTTAGGTTTGGGTATGCAGTAGGCAATTTAGGTTTTTTAGGTACCGTGGGGATAATTATTTTAGGCCATATGGTCACCATTACTACAGCTATGGCCATTGCAGAGATTGCTACTAACCAAAAAGTTGAAGGAGGTGGGGAGTATTATATTATTTCTCGTTCGTTTGGTATTAATATTGGCGCTGCTATTGGCATAGCACTATATTTGTCGCAAGCAGTAAGTGTCGCCTTTTATATTATTGCTTTTGCAGAAGCTTTTTCTCCTGTTTTTGATTTTATAGCTACAGAATTTGGTTTTGAAAATCTTGATAAGCGAATTATCAGTTTGCCCGCAGTGATACTTCTGAGTACTATAATGATGAAAAAAGGAGCAGATATAGGCATGAAAGCACTCTATTTTGTGGTATTTATTTTATTTATTTCTTTAATCTTATTTTTTCTAGGCATTACTGAATATCAGTCATCAGTAGTGGAATTTGATATGTTCAAAAAAATAGAAAATGGAGATAACTTCTTCTACGTTTTTGCTATTGTATTCCCAGCCTTTACAGGCATGACTGCCGGTGTAGGCTTATCAGGTGATTTGAAAGATCCTAAAAGATCGATTCCATTTGGTACATTGGCCGCTACAGTATCGGGAATGATTATCTATGTTTTTATTGCCTACAAATTGTCTATTTCAGCAAGTCCAGAAGACTTAAGCTCTAACCCATTGATTATGTCTAATATTGCACTTTTGGGTTGGTTAATTATCCCTTTTGGATTGGCAGCCGCAACCGTATCCTCTGCGCTAGGAAGTATTATGGTAGCTCCACGCACATTGCAAGCCTTGGCAAGCGATAAAATATTTCCTATCCCGAAAGTGAATAGAATTTTAGCGAAAGGGAAACCTCAAACAAACGAGCCTTTTAATGCAACAATTGTAACGAGTGTGATCGCCATTGTATTTGTTTTAATGGGCGATGTAAACGCTGTGGCAGAAGTAATTTCTATGTTTTTTATGATTACTTATGGTTCTCTTTGCCTGATTTCTTTTTTACAGCATTTTGCTGCCGACCCTTCTTATCGTCCTTCTTTTAAGTCGAAATGGTATTTTTCGTTGGTAGGGGCAGTACTTTGTATTTTTCTAATGTTCAGAATCAATTCTAAATACGCTATTATTTCATCTATTTTAATGGTGGTCATTTATCTCATTATTTCTAACTCACGGAAAAATAGTGTTGGACTAGCAAAAATATTCCAAGGTGTGGTTTTTCAATTGAGTCGTAAAATTCAGGTGTTCATCCAAAATGCAGAACGCAGAGAGGAAAATTGGCGGCCCTCTGTGATTTGTATTAGTTCTGATTTTTTTCAGCGACCTGTAGCTTTTCAGTTTATGCGTTGGGTGTCCCATCGTTATGGATTTGGTACATACATTCATTACATCAATGGTTATTTTTCCAAAGAATCGCATAAGAAAAGTGAAGAGGAACTTGGGCGACTCATTAAAATATCTGGAGAAAATAAGAGTAATGTGTACTTGGATACCATGATCTCCCCATCGTTTACGAGTGCCATAGCGCAAGCGATACAGCTACCTAGCGTGTCGGGAAAAGACATCAATATGATATTGTTTGAATATTCAAAAAATGACCCAGACAACATTCATCAAATTGTACAAAATTTTACATTAGCTCGCTCGGCCAATCTCGATGTTTGTATATTAGGCACATCCGATAAGGAATTTGGGTTTATGAGGAACATCCATATTTGGATTACCCCAGGAGACATAGAAAATGGTAATTTAATGATTATGATGGCCTATGTCATCATGGGGCATTCCGATTGGAAAAATGGGCAAATAAAGATTTTTTCAGTATTTCCAGTTGATGAACTAAAAGAACAAAAAGAAACTTTACTAGAGTTAATAAAGACTGGCCGTTTGCCTATATCACCCAATAATGTCGTATTGCTTACACATAAGCCCGATGTAAATATTAAAGAGATGATTAATGATCGCTCTAAAGATGCAGACCTTACAATTGTTGGGTTTAGAAGTGAGGCACTAAAACAATTGGAAGAAAACTTATTTGTAGGCTATGAAGGAGTAGGGAATGTGCTGTTCGTAAATGCTTCGAAGAAGAAAGATATTAGTTAGAATATTGCCTTGTATCCTATATTGTAGGTTACAAGGCAATACCTTTTTTTACTCATGCCCCTCTAAATTGGTAACTCCCCAATTTTTTAGTTCTTCTTCCGACCATAAGTCAGGAAAAAATATTCTTTTCTGATATTTAGGGTGCATGTATTTTTGCCACTCACTACCTCCAGTTGCGGTGCCATCGCCAATGTATTTAAGTGCTGCATTGAGGTGTGCCATTACCCAACTTACATTTACGGTATGGTCGTAGTGACGCATGGCATTTCGAAGCGTATCGTTTTGTTGATCTTCCTTGGGTAAGGTTTTGAATTTCGTCCACAAATTCGAGGTGTTGTATTCTTTCATGAAGGTGATAAAATCCTCCATGTATTTTTTTTCAAAATTATTAAGTAATGTAGTTTTGTCCCCCGTGTCATAATTTTTGCCAGCCGCTTGCCAATATAAATGATTGTAGGCATGCTCAAATGGAGTATCCCTATCAATAGTAGCTCTAAAACGATTGTCAATGAGATTAATAAGCTCGGTAGAGGCAAATTCGATTTTACGATACTGAGCACTTTGGAAACCACTTCCAGGGGTAAGGGTATCCCTAAACTTCATGAATTGTTCCTTTTCCATGCCATCACCCATAATAACAAACGACTGAGAAAGCATATCGAAATACCTGCTCACACGGTCTAAGTGCATAGAAAATTTTTGTGTCGTAATGGGCGTTGCTTGGGCTACTTGTGATATTTCCCACAAAATCATTTTGAAGATCAATTCATTGATTTGGTGATACATGATAAATACCATTTCATCAGGGTGTTCTGTTCGTTGAGTTTGTAAACCTAATAGAGCATCTACCTGAATAAAATCCCAATACGTCATGGGTTTGGCATGTAGAAGACCTGATAAATGCGTGTCGGGGTCTTGCCCTATATCTTTGTATTTTTTATCTATTGCGGCTAATAATTCTTCTCTAGTCATTTTTCAGTTGTTGTTTTTTTGTAAATATATTGAAAGTAAATCTATGAATAAAGGGATTTAAGTTAACTCCTCTTAGTATTATACGTAGTAAACGCTAAGGTTTGTCTTCCTCTTGTAGTTTTTAACCTCAGCGTACTTTTGCGTTTGCTTGCCACAGCAAAGAGAATTATTAAGAATATGGAATGACTACAACTCCCTCCAGAGATGGAACTTTTTGAATACTATTACAAAACGAGTTGGTATGATTAAATGTGATTATCTACTGATAATCAAATATTTATGGTCTGCTGAAAAACACGAAAAATATTATTTCGCTTACATTGAGGTAGTTTCACAGTATATGATTTTTAAGTAGGTGCATGGTTTTAGAATCAAATTGCCTAAAACCATTGTACCCATTTTGTTGATAAAGTGATGTTTTTTCGTTTGCCACAGGCAACTCATCTACTTCACGAGCTTCAATTCGAAATATAAGCATATGTCTTCACTTCGCCCGTTCGTATCTAAAGCACCTGTGGCTTTTTCAGCAGACCCTATTTACACGTGTTGTTGACGTAATGTATGTTTTTCATGGCAGTTTTTGTATTTTTATCATACAAACAACAAAGACATATACTATGGAGGTAGTTGATATTGTAAAAGAACAAATAGAAGCCTCACACCGAAAGGTAGTAGGGTTATCAAAAGGGGTAGATTTTGATAATTGGTATACCATTCCCGATGGGCTTGGTACTAATGTGGCATGGCAATTAGGTCATTTGATTATCAGTAAGCCATTTCAACTCGTTATCGCACCAATAGAACGCACCAAAGAGATTTATGATGTAATTCCTTTTGGAGAATATTTAAAACGTTATGGCATAGGTACGTTGCCTACTGATAAAAAGGAAGGAAGTCCATCACCAAAGGAATTACTTGATCATTTTGATAAGATTCACCACTATTCATTAAGAAGATTAGATGATTTTGATTCTACTACTTTACATTTTCCTACAGTTGTACCTCATCCTATTGCAAAAACGAGGTATGAGTGTTTGATGTGGTCTTTTCAGCATGAAATTTGGCATTGTGGTCAGTTGTCTATGCTGAGAAGAGTATTTGGCAAACCGTTAACCTTTTAACCTATGGAAGCCATTCAGCCATCTGTATACATAGGAGGCGTAAGGGTAGACGAACCCGTAACGGCTCTTACCGACTTACTCGTAAGTGCAGTTTGTATTTATGCATTTTTAGTGCTCCATCGTTTAAAAAAACCTTCTAAAGTACAGCAGTTTATCAAATATTATTTTTTGAGTATGGCGATGGCCACTTTCTTGGGTGGAGTAATTGGGCATGCTTTTTTATATGCGTTTTCGTTTGGATGGAAATTACCAGGGTGGCTCACGAGTATGTTTTCCATTGCCCTGATTGAGCGAGCTGTCATTGAGAAAGCCAAGCCTATTATTTCAGCACGTTTGGGAAAGTTTTTCACTTGGCTTAATCTTGTTGAACTCACACTATTTGTAGTACTCACTTTTTCGACTCTCAATTTTTTTTATGTAGAAGTACATTCAGCTTATGGGTTACTTGTTGTTACGGCTAGTTTTAGCTTATATACCTATGCGAAAACAAAAAATAAAGGAAGTAAGTATTTTATTGTAGGAGTGGGGTTTTGTGCTATTTCAGCCTTGTTTTTCATGAATGAATGGAGCTTGCACATATGGTTTAACTACCTGGATATTAGCCATGTGCTATTGGCAATAGCCGCAACGTTTTTTTATAAAGGGGCGATGAAAATAGATTGAGCTACTCCTTATTTTTGCTCTATAGTAGATTTTTTTCGTATCCGAAGGTTGATCGTTTCTACCACTAACGAGAAGAATACCGCAAAATAGATATAACCCTTAGGTACTACCTGATGAAAGGATTCTAACATGAGCATAAATCCAATTAAGATAAGAAAAGAGAGTGCTAAAACTTCTAGAGAAGGGTGTTTACGAATAAAATCACTGATACGCCCAGCAAATATCATCATGATGATTAAGGCAATAACAACGGCTATAATCATGAGAATAACTTCATTAGTCAACCCTACAGCCGTTAAAATGGAATCGAAAGAGAATATAATGTCGAGAAGGATGATTTGAACAATAGTGCCAATTAAAGAGCCTTCTTTTTTTATCACATCTATATTTGTCAAGCTTTCCATTTTATGATTAATCTCGACCGTACTTTTACCCATTAAAAACAACCCTCCAATAAATAAAATAATATCTCGTCCGCTTACATCGTGATTAAATATTGAAAAAAGAGGCTGATTAAAGCTGATGATATAAGTGATTCCTAATAAAAGACCTATTCTGAACAGCATTGCTAACGTCAAACCCATCAAACGCGCTTTCTTTTGTTCGGAGGCTGGCAGCTTGTTGGTAACAACAGAGATGAAAATAATATTATCAACACCTAATACAATTTCTAAAAAGGTTAAGGTGAGTAAAGCGACCCACGATTCGGGTTGTAAGAGTACTTCCATTGAAAAAACTATAATTTGGAGCGAATATATTAACTCCTGTTTCGCTATCCAAACAAGAAATAAAGTATCACCTACTTCTTGGAAAAGAAGTAGAAGAAGTACTTCGGTTAAGGTGTTTATGCTGCACTAAAAATGGGTGGATGGATGTTGCTAAATACTAACGATAATCAATTAGTTCTAAAAAATGCATATATCTTGTTGATAGAAAAGAGAAGGTAATAAACGATAGACGTTCAGGAATTTTCCATTCCTTCAAGGTAACTTGAAGGAAATGTAAACTGGGTCAGTATTCTTCTTATGTAGTGTCAATACTCTTCACTCAATGCAATAGGTGTCAGTTATTTTTGTATATTGAAGTAATAATTTATGTCTATGGCGAAAAATAAAACATCCAAAACGTCATCGAATGTTAAAGATTTCATCAACTCTTTTGCAGATACGGAACAAAAGAGGATAGATAGTTTTGAATTTTTGAAGATAATGCAAGAATTTACGGGTTTTGAACCAAAGATGTGGGGACCTACAATTATAGGATTCGGCTCTTATCATTACAAATATGATAGTGGACACGAAGGCGATGCACCACTCGTTGGATTTTCGCCTAGGAAAAAGGAATTTTCTTTATATGTATTTACAGGATTGAAAGAACACGAACATTTGTTGCAAAATCTCGGAAAATTCAGAAAAGGGAAAGCCTGTATTTATGTCAAAAAACTTTCGGACATCAATCAGGATGAATTAAAAATAGCAATCAAAGAAACCATTCACTATTTAAAATTGAAATATGAAAAAAATTAAACTTGAAATGAAATGGGCATTGATATTTGTGGTAATGTTATTGCTTTGGATGCTATTGGAAAAACTCGTTGGATTACACAGCACACATATAGACAAACATATGTACCTGACCAATCTATTTGCCATTCCAGCAATAATCGTTTATGTAATGGCTTTAAAAGACAAGAAGAAAAAAGATTACAATGGCCAAATGACCTATAAACAAGGCTTTATTTCAGGACTTATTATTTCGGTAATTGTGATGGTGTTTTCACCCCTCACGCAATGGATTATTTCGACTGTAATTACACCTGAATATTTCCCTAACGTGATTGCATATTCGGTTGAAGCAGGTTTTTACCTATCAGTAGAAGAAGCCGAAGACTATTTTAATCTAAAAAATTACATTGTTCAAAGTACTATAGGTGCCTTCGTAATGGGACTTGTAACCTCTGCAATTGTAGCATTCTTTGTGAGAAAAAAATAAAGTAATATACTATTTATGGCTGGTGGCTATTAATAAGCAATAATATAACTATTAAAAATCCTTAAACCCGCATTATGCAATAGGATTCGTTTTTAGGATTTAAGTAGTAATAAATCAGGAAGTTATGATTCGATAGCATTGTGCCGCTATGGTGAGAAGTATAACAAAGAGAAATGAGCTAAGACCGTAATAGAAGTTTTATTGTACAATACGCGTTAAATTCATCGTAAAGTGAACCTCAATCAACAATTATCTTTTTATATCTTTGTTTTTACTTCAACTATAGTAAATATGAAAAGTACATTTGTTCGGTCCTTTCTTAAAGGAACTGTTTTCACTATCGTTATTCTTTCTTTTATTCAGTTCGGTTATTCACAGGATATTATTGAAACAAAGTCGGGTGATAAAATAATGGCAAAAATCGTGGATGTAGGACAAGTGGAGATCAAATATAAACTTCATGACGATATAATGGGCGCCATGCAGACGATAGATATTCAGGATGTTATCGTAGTTACCTTTTCAAACGGATCAATTAAAAGGTTTGTGGAACTACCCAAACCCATCGATATGATGGCAGCACCCGAAAAGCATAGGGTGAGCAATAGCGATATATCCGTACTATGGGAATATCAATTTCAAACGGAAGATGTTTTTGGAGGCGCTACTATCCTTTATTATGGTTTAGATATGTCTCATTTGGTTTTTGTAAATCCCAATAAAGCCAACCAGGACGAATCATTAAGACATTACCTCCTTTCTTGGCATCACAAATTTAATAGTGTAGTAACCTCTAGTTTAATTAAAAGAGGGTTGCAGACCACTAGAGTTGCGATGAAAACAAAAAAGGTGCAGTTTTCGCATGAATTGGTACGCAAAGATTGGGTAAAAGAGAGTTGGAATGGGTTGAATATTGATGAAGTGATTACTGCTGTTTCTACATTTCGTACTACTATTGTAGAACAAGAAGGGGTTGGATTCATTATTATTCTAGATAACTATAACAAACCTAAAAATAAGGTGACTGCCGTTTTTACATTTTTTGATGTAGCCTCTGGAGCGGTTTTATGGGCTTCAAAAGTGGAAGGAGTAGCAAGTGATGCAGATGTAATTAATCATTGGGGGTTTGGTATGGTGCGTATGTACCATCAATTTAGATTAGCGGTATATGAAACCGGATACAAAAATTATAGAAAGAGCAAATAGAAGGTTGATAATTGGGCGTTATAAATGCTGATTAGAAATAGGAGAGAGATGAGGAGTTTTTTCATCGGTTTATAATAAAATAGCCACTAGTTACAAACGTGCAGCCAATGTCGCTACTGGCGCAAGCTTTTAGTTCGTGATCCTAAGTAAAAAACGAGTATATCCATTTAAATTCTATTAAGTGGATTTGTAACAGTACCATGTTATTGGAAATAGAGTAGTGCTGTTTATTATAGTGGTTTAG